>JBFIJP010000280.1:0-5596 GCA_041600695.1 Thermoplasmatota archaeon
GATTATGACTTCCTCTGCGTCGCGGTCAGCGGAACCGGTGACGCGTCGGCGTGCGCGGCGCCCAATGCCCAGAACTGCGTCGCCGTGGCCCCGCTGGGAACGGCTGCGGCGTGCCAAGGTTCGGGCGGTCTCGACGGCCACTTTCGCTGCGTCGCCGTCGCCGGGGCCGGCGACGCCTACACCTGCGACGGCCAGGTCGATGGCGTGCAATGCTATGCCCTGAGCCTGCTGGGCGACACCTACCCCTAGCGGGGGCCCAGCGCTGGCCTCCCCGGTCCATCCCTTCTTAACCGGATTCCAGGTATCCCCGCCCATGAGTCTCGAACAGGAGATCGCCAACGCCCGCAAGCAGTGGGAGGAGACGACGCTGCGCAAGACGCTGGAGCGGTTCCCCGAGCGGCAGGAATCGTTCCCGACGATCAGCAACGTCCCCGTCGAGCGCCTGTACGACTGGAACGACCTGGACCGCATCGGCTTCGACGCCGAACGGGACCTGGGCTACCCCGGCGAATTCCCTTACACCCGTGGCGTGCACGCCACCATGTACCGGGGCCGCCTGTGGACGATGCGGCAATTCGCCGGCTTCGGCACCGCCCGCGAGACCAACGAGCGCTTCAAGTTCCTGCTGGGCCAGGGCACGACCGGCCTGTCCACGGCCTTCGATTTCCCGACCCTGCAGGGCTTCGACTCGGACCACGAGTTCAGCCTCGGCGAGGTGGGCAAGGTGGGTGTCGCCATCGACTCCCAGCAGGACATGGAGACCCTGTTCAAGGGAATCCCGCTGGAGGACGTATCGGTCTCGATGACCATCAACGGCCCGGCCCCGGTGGTCTGGGCGTTCTTCCTGGGCGCCGCCGAAAAGCAAGGCGTCCCCTTCGAGCAGGTCACTGGAACGATCCAGAATGACATTCTCAAGGAGTACCAGGCCCAGAAAATGTTCATCGTGCCGCCGGAGCCGGCCCTCGAGCTGGTCCTGGACACGTTCGAGTGGGGCTCCAAGCACGCGCCCCGCTTCAACACCGTCAGCATCAGCGGCTACCACATCCGCGAGGCCGGGTCCACCGCCGTCCAAGAGCTCGCCTTCACGCTGGCCAACGGCATGGAATACGTGCGCCGCGGCATGGCCCGGGGCCTGGACGTGGACGCCTTCGCGCCCCGCCTCAGCTTCTTCTTCAACGCCCACAACGACTTCTTCGAAGAGATCGCCAAGTTCCGCGCTGCCAGGCGAATCTGGGCCCGCTTCATGCGGGACGAAGCCGGCGCCAAGGACCCCCGCTCCTGGATGCTGCGCTTCCACACCCAGACCGCCGGCATGACCTGCACGGCCGAGCAGCCGGAGAACAACATCGTCCGCGTCGCCCTGCAAGCCCTCGCAGCCGTCCTCGGCGGCACCCAGAGCCTCCACACCAACAGCTTCGACGAAGCCCTCGCCCTGCCCACCGAAAAGGCCGTCCGCATCGCCCTGCGCACCCAGCAAATCATCGCCCACGAATCGGGCGCCGCCAACACCATCGATCCGCTTGGCGGCAGCTACTACTTGGAAACCCTCACCACCGAAATGGAGGAGCAGGCCAACGCCTACTTCCAGCGCATCGAGAAACTCGGCGGCATCGTCCGCGGCATCGAGAACGGCTTCTTCCAGCGGGAGATCGCCGACGCCGCCTACGCCTATCAGCGCCGCGTCGAACGCGACGACTACACCGTCGTCGGCGTCAACAAATACCGCATCGAAGAGGAACCCTACGGCGACATCCTCCGCGTCGACGACGCACTCGAAAAGCGACAAATCGCCGAACTCAACGAATTGCGATCCAGCCGGGATCCTGCGGCCGCCGAGACGGCATTGAACCGCTTGGAAGAGGCGTTCTCAGTCAGTGCTGAAGAGCGACCGAACATGATGCCGTTCCTTTTGGATTGCTCTCGTGCGTACTGCACGCTTGGAGAAGTTCGTGGCGCGCTCGTGGACGTTTACGGGGAGTACAGGGAGCCGGCGGTTTTCTAGGGTTGATCTCCAATCCGGGGTCGATGCGAGAGGCATAGAACCCAGCCAAATGCAGGAAGCTTCGCGGCACAAGGAGGCGAGCGCACTGGACCAGGTCCCTGTTATGGAGCCAACCTAGTGGCAATAATGACGGGGTAGTCGACCTCATGCGGCACCTAGGGTTTCTTCGCATACAGCGGGCTCGTCCCGCAGTTCTCATCCAGCCATCGGATGTATCCATCGATATCTGGTCCGCCATAATTGATGGCATTTCTAATCCGAAGACCGCCATCACGAAAAACCATTCCCCCCACGGAGTCGCCAAAATATCCGACTCGTGCACAATTTGCTTATCTGTCCCGTGCTCGTGCCCATCCCAGTCCGCTGGATATATTCTTCTGGTGTGGACGGGCCAACCCACTCCGGTGGCCCCGTAGCGAGCATGTGTCCGAATAGGATCAAGTTGCGGTTCATCGACCAGATATTCAATTCCCCCCGCCGCTTCAACAAGGCGTTGAGCCATCGCCTCCAGAGCGATCTTCGCGACGAACCGCGAGGTTACATTACCTGCGGGGAGCGTATCGTTGCTTGCAGGCAAAATGAGAATCCCCTTGCCCTCCTGGAGGATCTGGCGCCATGCCGTCGGGTCCAGTGCAACGTGTGTGGTCCCGTCGGGGTCGCGCCACACAGTGGCCCCCTGGCCGTTACACACGCCCGTTGCGGGGGGGATCTTGCCGCGCTTGCTTGGAACCGATTGCTCAAATCGCAAAAGGCGGACCTCGGGCGATTCGAGAAATGGCTTTTCCACACCTCTCGAAAAATAGTTGTTGCATGTGTCGCAAACAACGCCAGCGGGCAGCACCTGTGTGGTGTTGCCCAATGACTCCGGGATAATGTGCTCGACACTGATAGATTTAGACGAATCCTTTTTGCAAAATAGGCATCGCTTGGAAGTCGGGATGCTGCCCATCTGATCAATCGAAGATTTGGTCGGTCGAGACATGTCGAGAGGCGCTTCCACAAACAACCGGGGCGCCAAACCGTTGGAAGATTAAAGTAGATATGAAGGTTTGCGATGATGTAAAGGGCCGCCTGTCCTAATAGCTATTCTCGCCTAGCAACCTTAATTGACGGGGAAGAACAATTAACAGGGAGTGCCTCCGTTGTGTTTGAATTTCTCCGCCGGCCCGGAATACCGCACGGCCGCTGGCCCCCACTGTTCTTTCTGGCCGCCGCGACCCCGCCCATTTACCCCTCTTGAAAACCATCACCACATCCCTCGTATTCCCCCACCCCTCGCTGGTGTCGAAGGCGTTGACGAGTTCCCAACCTTGGGCGCCGAGGCCGTTCATCATGGCTTCGACTTCATGGGGTTCAATTTTTCCGCCCCAGAATCCCCGGGCTTTGGTTTTGATCACCTTGTATTCCCACATGGGCGCGGGCTGGCGGTCGCGTTGATAGGCTTTTCACGTTAGGCGGTCCCGTTATCTCGTCCGGACGACCTGTTTTCCGACGACGCGGTTGTGTTCCATGTCGTCGTGGGCGCGTGCGATTTCGTCCAGTTTGTATTCGACGATGGGCAGCGTGATTTCGCCGGCGTGGATGGCTTGTGCAATCTCGGCGAGGACATCGGCGGGGAGGTCGGAGGCGCCGCCGCCGTAGGCGGTTAGCCGCACCCCGGTTGGAATGAATTCAATGGGGTAGAATTCGTTGATGATCCATTTGTTGGACAGCATGCCGGTGAAGCAGACGGTTCCCCCCGGCCGGGTGCAGTTGAGTGTGTCGCGCAGGGTAGGTGCTCCGACCAGTTCCAGGGCGCCGTCGACGCCCCCGGGCACCAGGTCCCGCACCTCCTGTGCGATGGTTCCCGTATCCACCACGACGTCGTCCACCCCGGCGGCGCGGAGCTCTGGGGCGCGGTCCGCCTTGCGCGTGGTGGCAATCACGCGCATGCCGCGTCGCTTCGCCAGTGCGGCCGTGACAAGGCCCACGGAGGATGTGCCGCCACGAATCAGGATCGTTTGGCCGTCTTGGGCTCCGATGCCGGTGGTGAGCGAGCCGTAGGCCGTTTGCAGGACCTCGGGCAGCGCACCCAGGCGGGTCCAATCCAGTTCGGTGTCGACCGGGATGACCGAGGAGGCCGGAACCAGGGTGTACTGCGCGTAGCCGCCGTCAAAGGAACGCCCCATGCCGCCCATCAGCGCAACTGCCTTCGATCCGACGGGCAGGTCGGTTTCGGGCGCGGCTTCGATCACGCCCGTTGCTTCAATTCCAAGCACGCGGGGGAAGGTTACGTCGGGGCCGGCGAGGCCCAGGCGAGTGTGCAATTCGGATCGGTTCAAGCCGAAGGCCTCGACGCGCAGCAGGACCCAGCCCGGCCGGGGCTCGGGGATCGGCCGTTCTCGAATCTGTAGGGCTTCCGGGCCCCCCGGCGCGTCCAGCACAACGGCACGCATGGTCCTCATCGGGGCGCGAAGGACACCCCCGTTCTTAGCGCACGGCCCTTCAAGCGCGGTCATGGCGGCGCGGGCCCCGGTGATACGTCTATGAAGCCCATGGCGCGTTGGAGGGCATGGCTGTGCGTGGGTTCCGTGCATCCACCTTGCATGCAGGCTGGCTGACCTTTGCAATCATCTTCCTGTTTGCACCTGGCACCGTGGGCCAGATCATTCCTTTATACGATCAAATTCCGGAGCCGCAGGAATTCCCTGCCTGCGACCACCCGGCCCCGGTTGCTTTCGCGGCGTTGCCGTCGCCCCTGGAGAACCTGCATTTCCTGAACGGAACCCTCTACCTAACGGCGTTCCACGATGGCTTGTACCAGGCGTGGCCCGATGGCGCCTACGGACACATCTTGGCCGAGGATGCCCCGGCGGATGCCACGTTCTTCCAGCAAGCCAACGCCATGATGGGCTTGGCTGACCTCGGCGGGGACCTGTTGGTTTCCCAGGGGCAAGCCGTCGGTCAACCCACCCACGCCCGTATTCTGCGCTTCCACGAGCCCGGCAGCGCCGACTACACGGTGCACGCGGAGGGGTTCGAGGGCGCCAACGGAATGACCAGCGACGCCGAGGGCAATGTCTACCTCGCCCACGGTTTCGGGGAGGGAATCTGGAAGGTCCACCCCGATGGTTCGTTCGAACAATGGCTGGATTTGCCCATGGCCAACGGGGTGGACCTCATGCCTGACGGCGAACACTTGGTCGTGGCCCACGTCACGGATGCGGGTTCGAGCGCGTTCCAGGTGGCCCTCGCGGACCCGTCAGACGTCCGGACCTTGTTCACGTTCAACGTGCACCGGGAACTGGACCCCGCCGCGCCCGCCGCTGGCAACCCGGTCTTCCCGAAGCTCATCGATGACCTGAGCGTGACGCCGGACGGCCGGGTGCTGGCCACGGCGCATGAGCGGCTCCAAACCATGATCGGCGACCCCACCACGGGCGAGGCATGCATCCTCATGGAGCACGAGAATTCCCCCACCTCCGTGCGCGTTGCCCGCGACTTCGGCGCCTGGACCGGGTGGGCCTTCATCACGGATCTCACCGGAACCGTGTGGGCAGCCGACATTGGGCTCTCCCTTGAGGGGGATGCGCCAGCGCTGGACGAAGACGGGCA
>JBFIJP010000281.1:0-5595 GCA_041600695.1 Thermoplasmatota archaeon
ACTACGTCCGGTCGCCTTAGTAGAAGGCGATGTCGGGGGAGTCTTCTTCGGGGTCGTAGCAGCCGTGGTTGAACCACTGGGCCTCGTAGTCAGCGTCGCGCTGCAGACCGGCCTCGCCGTTGTCCTCGAAGTAGATGTAGTCGTCAGCGGTGATGTAGATGCCACCAGCGTCAATGTAGTCGCAGCCTTCGCCAGCGGCCATGCCGAACTGTCCGGTGACGGGGGCGGCGAACATCATAGCGACGATACCGACCATTGCAATTGCCTTCATCGTTTTCAATCCCGCCCTCCTTTTGAGAGGGCAATCCTAGGGAGTACGCATTCCCCTTTTGGACCTTGCGGGTCTTTGGGCGTCAGCCCCTTGGCCAGTTGGCCGACGGTCGGGAGGGGGTATTTGGCGCCGCAACAGGAGAAAAGTGCCCCCGGGTTCCGTGTAGGGCCGTCGGGTGAAGCGGGCAACGCTGGCGGCCGCGAGCACATGCGAGGTCGGGGCCGCACAGTGCCATTTGGCGTTGGACCGACGAAGCGTTGCCCGAGGGCCGGTGATACGGCGGATTCTACCGGGGTGGTCGTGGAGGCGGCTCAGGGCCCCTGGCGCGTGCGAATCTGTCCGTTGGGCGCGCTTGGCGCCGTGTTGGAGTGCGCCCGGGGCATGGGTGGGGGGAGGGGGCGAGAAAGAGGGGGGAGGCTGCCCGCGAGACTAGCTGCAGTTCAGCCAGTTGCACGGGTTCAGCGTCGGACCGCATTCATCCACGAGGTCCTTAGGGCTGGAGACGGTGCACATGTGGTATGCCATCGCGGCGGCGACCCAGGCCCCCATTTTAGACCCTTCGGAGGATAGCAATCACGGCAGCGTGGCGTTCATGAACCCCTCCAGGGTAGGCCGCGTCGATGCAGTTCGAGCTGACCGAACCCCAGCAGATGATTCGCGACATGGTTCGGGAGTTTGCCGACAAGGAGATCAAGCCCATCGCAGGCGAGATTGACAAGACCCATGAGTTCCCGATGCGCACCGCCAAGCGAATGGGTGAACTGGGGCTTCTGGGCATCACCGTCCCGGAGCAGTACGGTGGCCCGGGGGCTGACTACGTCTCCTTCGGCCTGGTCGCCGAGGAGATCGCTCGTGCATGCGCGAGCCACTCCGTGATCTTTGGCGCCAACGCCAGCCTGACCGTTGGCCCCATCCTGAACTTCGGCAGCGAAGAGCAGAAGCACGCGTACTTGCCCAAGCTGGCCAACGGCGAATACTTCGGCTGCTACGGCCTGACCGAGCCCACCGCCGGAAGCGACGCGGGCAGCCTGAAGACCACCGCCGTCCGGGATGGCGATGAGTACGTGGTCAACGGCGGCAAGATCTACATCAGCAACGGCGCCGTGGCCGACGTTTGTGTCCTTTTCGCCCGCACCGATCCGTCCACTCCTGGCCCCGCCGGCGTGTCCGCGCTGATCGTGGACACCAAGACCGAGGGTTTTACGGTGGGCAAGAACGAGGAGAAGATGGGGCTCAACGCGTCCTACACGAACCAGTTGTTCTTCGAGGACATGCGTGTTCCCGCCGAGAACCTGATCGGCCAGGAGGGCATCGGTTTCAAGATCGCCATGAACGCGCTGGACACGGGCCGCATCATGGCCGCCGCGGGAAGCACGGGCATCGCCCGCGCCGCCTTCGAGGACTCCGTGGCCTACGCCAAAGAGCGCCACCAGTTCGGCGTGCCCCTGGCCAAGCATCAGGCGATCCAGTTCAAGCTGGCGGACATGGATGTCAACATCGAGGCGGCCCGCAACCTGTACATGAAGGCTGCGTGGCTCAAGGACCAGGGCCAGCCGGCCACCCACGCCGCCAGCCGGGCCAAGTTGTTCGCCTCCGAGATGGCGACGAAGGCGACGCTGGAGGGCATCCAGATTCACGGCGGCAATGGCTACACCAAGGACTACAGCGTCGAGCGCTACCTGCGCGACGTGAAGATCTTCGAAATCTTCGAGGGCACGTCTGAGGTGCAGCGGATGGTTATTGCCCGGCATGTGTTGGCTTAGGCCCTTGGGGGGCCGGGGGCGGAAACAGCCTGCGCCTCACTAAGTACCGGAAAGGGGGGTGCCCCCATGCACTCTGCTACGCTGTTACTGACGGCCATCCTGGTCGCGGCGAGCCTCGCTTGCCCCGGACAGGGCCTTCCGGCCGAACACCTGGTGCCCAGCCTCGCCAATGCCGGCTTCGAGTCGTGCACCGAAGAGGATGGCCTCGGCCCGTGCCCAGCCGGGGACCTCCCCGACTTCTGGCACCCGTACTACCCGGAGTGGTACCCTACGTACCGGGGCCCAGAGGAATGGACGAGCAACGACGCGCGCACCGGCGTCGGCGCCTTGCGCATCACCGATCAGGGCTCCTTCACCGGGGGCTGGGCCGGCATTACGTCCACCCGGGTTCCGCTGGTGCCGCTGCTCGCCGGCCAGATCCTGGAGGCGTCGGCGTGGGTGAAGGCGGAATCGGGCCACTCCAACATGCGGTTTCAGTTGTACCTCCAGTGGTTCGACGCTGGTGGCGCGTTCCTGCCCACCCAAGCCTACGCCAACCAGGGGCCCGTGAGCGAATGGGCGCGGGTTGCCGTTCGCGCCATCGTTCCTGAGAACGCTCATGCCGTCGCCGTGCTGCTCTATTCCTGTTCTCCTTGTGGGCTGGGGACGTGGCTCGTTGACGATGTCAACCTGGCGCTGGTGTTGCCGGACCTGGGCGTCCCGTGACGGGCCGCGGCCCGGTGCACCCAAACGGTTGCGGCGTCCCGGGGGTTCAAGTTGCTCACGTCTGTCAAATGAATGGCGTCCGCGCCCGGAGAAAATTGACATGTCGATGCACATTTGCATGTGGTCCACGCCCAAGGAATTGTACCGCTGCATGACGGATCCCTGTTCGCGCGGCCAGTGCTGAGTCTGCGCCCTGGTTTTCCTTTTCCAACTCCCTCGCATCCGCCCGGTTACCTTGAGGCAAAGCCTTTGCCGCCTGCCTTCGGTAGGTGCACCGGCCCGTCGGGCCTGGTGAGCTCATGTTCAAGGCAACCCTTCTCGTAGCCGTCTTCGTTTGGTTCTCTGTGGGTCTGGCGGTGACGCCGCAGGCCGCGGCGATTCCTGAGCCGGTGGAGTTCTATTCGTGTTTCGCGGGGGGTACGAGCATCGTCGTGCTAGGCCGTCCCGTGGCCACGTGCTTCTTGGGACCCGGCGGAAGCCCGGTCGGGTTCACCTACTGCGATAATGGCCAGCGGTACACCGTGTTCGGAATAAGCACCCGCTGCGTCGGCGGGTAGGGCCTGCTGGCCCCTCCCGTGCGCGGGGGCGCGGCTGAATGATGGACACCTCCATCCTGCGGGCGGCCAGATCCACCCATCTGAGCAACCAGAGGGGCGCATCGACATTACAATTCATAAATACACAATCAAGTTGCCTGGTGGGCTCTGTGGCCGCCCGGCGGCGGCTCCCGGACGACCCTAGATGGTGTAACATGGCCTACCAAACCTGCGTCATTTCGACGCCCAAAGACTGGTACCAATGCAACGATCCGTGCGGTCAGGGGCAGTGTTGACCCAACCCGCGTCAACGTGAGAAGTCCTTCTCCCCCTTCTCCCCGAACAGCCTTGAACCGGTACCCTGCGCGGCACTTCGCGGCTGCGGGACCCGGCGCCACTTCTCGTGATCCGTGAAGCCGTTGGGGCGCAGCGCCGAAAATATTTCGTGCCCATCCATCTTGCGGGGCAGTGCTGGTGCCGGCGGTTGCCGCCGGCCGGAGGCCCCACCATGAGCTACTACCAATGCATGCCCTGCCGCATCCCGGACATGATCAGCCTGTCGCGCGAGTGCCCTCCCCTCTGCTGAGGCTCCATGGCATACCAGACCTGTGTTCCATCCTCGCCGCGCGAACTGATCTTCGGCTGCAACAGTGGACCCTGCTCCCGGGGCCTGTGCTGAGCCGGCATCCGTGCTCCGACTAGCCTTCCTTTCCAGAGGTTTCATCATGAGCTACTACCTGTGTGTCACGTGTCGACTGGAGGACAGCATCAACGACCTTTGCAGGCGCACCTTTGAGCGCCCGTGTACCTGAACGGTTCCGGTTTCCAGACTCTGGGATTCTGGCTCGCCGAAGCTGTAGGGTCCGCCCAAGCGGCATGCCCCAAACGGATTCTCCACCCTCCTCTCCCTGTGTCTTCTACGAGGTAATACCATGAGCTACTACATGTGCATGCCCTGCCGCGTCATCGAAGAAGTTCGGACCGCCTGCGACCGCGCCATCGACCGCTGCCCCTGATCGAATTGGGCAGAACGGTGACCCTGGCAAGTGCTCAAGGTGTCCGCCGGCCATCGCCTGGCATGAGCTACAACATCTGCATGTGGCCAAAGCCATCCGATGAAGTGCTGTGTTACTCCCGTTGCCTCATCCCGGCGGGATACCCGCCGGCCTACTGCGACTAGTGGGCCGCCTGCACCCACATTGAATGAGCGCGCCAAACCTTTTGGCAGCCGCCAGGGTGGAGCGCGCCAATGGCAGAATCGGTGGTGGTGCGTAACCTCAAGAAAGCGTACCGAACCACGTTCTCGGTGCGCCGCAACGCAAAGCTTGCCACAGGCCGGGCGCCGCCCCGCCAAAGCGTGGCGCTGCACGACCTGAGCTTCGAAATCAAGGAGGGCGAGGTGTATGGCGTGCTGGGTCCAAACGGCGCCGGCAAGACCACCCTGATGAAGTGCCTGGCCACCATCCTCTTGCCCGATGAAGGAGAACTGGAGGTCTTCGGCGTGGACGCCGTGCGCAATCCCACCGGCGTCCGCCACCTTCTCGGAGTGGTGTTGGGTGAGTACGAGCGAACGTTCCATTGGCGCCTGACAGGCCGCCAGAACCTGCTCTTCTTCTCCGAATTCTTCGGCATGGAGCGCGAGCATGCCCGCCGCCGCGCCGACGAAATGCTGGCGCTCGTCGGGCTGGACGGCCTGGGCGATCGCCTCTACCTCGAGTACTCCACGGGCCAGAAACACCGCCTGGCGCTGGCCCGGGGCCTGCTCAACGAGCCGCGGCTGCTCATCCTGGACGAACCCACAGCCGGACTCGACCAGGTCAGCAGCGAAGCCATCGGTCGTATCACGCGCGACATTGCCGCCGCTGGAACCACGGTCTGCTACACGACCCACCGCTTGCTGGAGGCGGGCCGGCTCTGCGACCGGATCCTGATCCTGAAGGATGGCACCCGTGTTGCTAGCGCCTCCCCGGAGGACCTGGTGCGTATGGCGCGCGACAACGTGGCCCTGGACTTCCACGTGGAAACCCTAACGCCCGAGGTCGTACTGAAGGTCCGGGACCTAAGCGGCGTGCACGACGCAGTGGGCGACGGCCGCCTCATGCGGGTCTTCGTTGAAGATGTGGAATCTGGCGTGGAGCACCTGCCTGGCGAACTGAAGCGCATGGGGCTGCGCGTAAAATCGGTCAACACCCACTCGCCGACCATCGAGGACGTTTTCCATGAACTGACGGGCGGACGCCGCGGGGGACGCTCATGAGCAACGCAGACATCGCCGTCAGCTTCGGCACCCTGGCGTTCATGCTGGCCATCGTGTTCGCAC
>JBFIJP010000282.1:0-5576 GCA_041600695.1 Thermoplasmatota archaeon
GCCTCGACGGACAGCGATTGCCACGTTGAATCAGCAGCCGCCGCTTCGACAGGGTTGTTTTCCGTGGGAACCGTCCCGGAGCAACCGGCCAGCAGAACACCCACGACCAGCGTGATGGCCGCCTGCTTCATCGTGCCTCCTCCTGCGTCGGTTCGCCGTTGACCCAGGTGGCGGGGTTTCCAAACCGACCAAGCCCCAGGCTGTCGGTGGCATTGAACCACACATGGGTCACGCCGCCGTCGTTCAGCAGCGCCGCGTGTGCTCCCAGGCGTTCCACGCGCATCGTGCTCCCGCCTTCGCCGACCCCTTCGATGGCCGCGCCCAACGTATGGATGGGCGTGCAAATGGGAGCGAAAGCGCAGAAGTTGTCTCGCTGTAGGCCGGCCGTTGGGTCGGCCACAAGCCGTGACTCCAGCACGGCCAAGTCAAGCTGAAGAGCGGACGCGGCGCCGTAGAGGTTGCCGGTGTTGACCGTGGCGCGAGCCCAGCCAGTGGCGGGGGCTGAGATCGTGACAACCCGGTGGACCTCCGCGGGCCCAGTGCGCTCCACGGCCGCACCGGGGGACTCGTAGGTGACCGCCAAGCCCGGCACGATGACGTCGTAGCCCGCAAAGTCGGCGCCAAACCCATGGCCGGTAGCCATCGGCGCCACCCCCCGCGGCGTGCCGGCCATCCGTGGCACATCTCCGGCGTTGATGAATCGCGCATTGGGTTCCTCGGCGCTGCGCACGACGGGGGTCCAGGTTGTTTCGCGATCTGCGCTGGCGGCAGTGACGACGAGTAGTTTCGCGCCGGGGAGGAGGGGCGGCCCCTGCGGCATTCCATGAACAAGCAGGTTGCCGGGCAGGTTCACGAAGATCGCCGAAGCGGGCCGCCCGCCCCCGAAGTCCACGAAGAGCGGCGCCATGGAGGGCCCTCGTTGTCCGTCGGAGACCGTCACGTCGGGTGCGATGACACCGCCGACGTAGGTATGGTTCGTTTCACCGACGAGGAAAGCGAGCACGGCCCACGAGCGTACGGCAGGGTCCGTTCCGGGGTCGACATGGAGCGTGAATTGGTCACTCTTGTTGTAGTAATCCAGGGGCACCTGCCATTCATAAACAGCGAACGACCCCTCCGGGGAGGCCGGGGTGGGGAGCTGATGCCAGAGGCCAACCGCGCCGGGCACCACCGGGGCAAGCGCGGCTAGGGGCACAGCGGGCTGCGCACATCCGGCTAGCGCTGCGACCGCGACAACGGATACCAGCCTGGCCAACGAGTCCACGGCGGCGAACCGGGCATTTCATACTTAGCCAAATCTGAGTATCACGGTTCCGCCCACCTTGGGGGTTGGCTGCGATCATGGCGGCACCTAGCGCGCGGCCCGATACCCACCCACGGGAATCGTTCGCACCTCGTTCTCGTGGTGCGCCATGGTGGCTTCCAGCGGGTAATCCCACACCGCGATCCGCTCCAGGCGGAGGCCGAGTTCCTTGAGGTAGGTACGTAGGAACGCTTCGCCGCGTGGCTGGGCAAGGAACCACACGGACGCGTCCCGTCGCTCGTCAATCGCTTCGGCGGCCCTCTGGTAGAACAATCGATCCGCCCGGCGGTTGGCCTTTTGCGCCCCGAAGGGCGGATTCATGAGCACCGTGTCGAACGAACCGCGCTCCGGATGCCAATCGGCCAGATCGGCGTGAACCCAGCCGATGCGAGCCATCACCCGGGCCATGGTTCCCGCCGCCGCGGCGGACTGCCCCAACTCCAGGCTGGCCGCATCCACATCCACGCCCACCACCGATTCCGCCCCCAGCAGGGCGGCACCGATGGCGAAGATTCCGGTGCCGCAACCCAGATCCAGGACACGGCGGCCCTTGATGGCGCCGTCCAGGTTGGCCTCCCACAGCAGATCTACGGCCACGCTGGCCGGGGTCCGGTATTGCTCCAGGTCCGCCTGGGGGCTTGGGTGCCGTGGAATCGCCTCCAGGGCCTGCTCCAGATCGCGCCGTCGCACGGGCCCGGGCACGTGCGCCGCATTTAAGAGCCGAAGCGGCCCAAGCGCAACCCCTATGTCCCGCCGCACGCCATCGAGAATCCAGTGGGCATCGTCTACCTCGTCCGCCACGGGCAGACCACGTGCAACCGCGATGGCATCATTCAGGGGCCCCGCATTGATAGCGAACTCTCGGACCTGGGGCACCGTCAGGCCGCGGCCGTGGGGCGGGCGCTGCGCAACGCGGGGTTGGATGCGATCTACACCAGTCCACTGATGCGGGCACGCCAGACCGCGCAGGCTGTCTTGAACGCCCATGAATTCAATGGTGGCGGCCAGCCGATCCTGCAGGTTGCTTCCGAAATCTATGAGTTCGACTACGGCGCCCTGGCGGGGCAGCACGTGGATGCTGTGCGGGATCAGGTGGAACAGATCCTTGACGCGTGGCAGATGGGGTTCGTGGACCAATCCTTCCCCGGCGGCGAATCCGCTCTCCTGGCACAGGTTCGTATTCGGCCGTTCGTTGACCGCTTGTTGCGCCAGGCCCGCGGGGAGAACGTGGCGGTTGTAGCCCACGGGCGCATCAACCGTGTCCTCTTGGCGACGCTGCAGCACGTTGGCCTCGACCGGCTGGAGGATTTTCCCCAGAGCAATGCGTGCATCAACGAGTTGAAGGTGGAACTGGACGGCGTCATGCTGGTACGGTCCAATGACGTTCGCCACCTCGGCGACGGCGACCTGAACGCGTTTAGCTAGCATCATCAGGAAAACCCGCGCTGCGGGCCCAACGATGAAGCCGGAGGTCCGCGTGATTGGCTGGGACGACGCGCCCTTCCAGCGCAGCGACGAACGGGTTCCCCTGGTCGGGGCCGTCACGCGCGCCGCGACGGGCTACGTGGAAGCGGTCCTTCGCACGGAGGCCGCCGTGGATGGGGATGATGCGACCACCGCCATCGCGGAGGCGACGGCGGGTGCGCGCATCCGGCCGAACTTGGTCGCCATCCTGGTACAGAACCTGATGGTGGGTGGCTTCAACACCCTCGACCTGCCTGCCCTGCACGAAGCGACAGGCCTGCCCGTGATTGCCGTCGCCCGGGGGACCCCTGACCTGCCCGCCGTCCGCGCCGCCCTGGTTGACACCCACATCCCCAACGGCCGCGACAAGTGGGCCCGCATCGAACGTGTCGTTCCTGCCATGATCCCCGACGCGCGCGGCGACTTGACGCTCACACCGTGCGGCATCGAACCCGACGCCGCGCGGAAACTGGTGGCCACGACGACCATCCGGGGCTTCATGCCCGAACCGCTGCGCCTGGCCCACCTGATCGCCGCAGGCTGGGTCCTCGGGGAGTCGAAGGGACAGTAGCAGCCGACGGGCTCGCGCCATGGGCCGACCGCTGCCGATACCAAACCCGCATGTGTATCGGTAATCAGCAACACCACGCCAGCAAACTTTACGCTACGCCCGCCTCGTGTCTCACCTGATGCCTCCCATCCGGTTGCTTGTCCTTGTCGCCTGCGCCGCCCTCTCGGCGGTTGCGCTTTCCGGATGCGTTTCCTGCTCGGGACCACCGGTGACCGCCCGGGGCATCGTCGATGCACCGTCCACTGTGGGCAACGGCGGGCACCGATTGACCATCACGGTGCAGAATGCCACCGATGGCCAGCCCCTGGCCGGGGCCGGGGTTGTGGCTTACTGGGACGGAACCACGGTGGCCGAAGCGCAAGAGGCGGGCGAGTCCCGTGCTCCCGGGCAGGCGGTTCCCGGGGAGGAGTACCCAACCATCGACATCAGGAAAACCCTGCGGGCCAACACCGGCCCGGACGGCAGGGCGACCCTCCGTGTCCCCGAGGGCATCGTGGTGGGCATCGTGGCCGCCGCGGAGGGGCACACCGAAGAATGGATGCCGGGAGTTCCAACCAGCGGTCCCAGCAGCGAACATGCCGTGACCCTTTACCAGACACGCATCGAACTGGCCATCCTTGGAGCCTGGGGCCCAGGGGCCGCGTCGTCCGGCTTCCTCACCGGCTCGGCGTACCAGTGGGATCCAAACGAATTGCAACTGGGCTTCGATGGTCCGACTCACGCCGGCTATGCGGCCCGTCTGCATGCGGCCGCCGTGACGCTGACGTGGGAAAACGGCCCGACCGGTGGCGGGGATTTGGGTATCGGGCTGGGCCCGGACGGCGGAAGTCCCACGCTCTTCGACGACGGGTCTGACAACATCGCCTTCGGTCCACAGGAGGAAAAGATGGCCGCGGGATACGCCGAAGTGGTCGAGCATGGCCTGAACACGGGCACGCTGCATGTCGGGCCAGCAACCAAATCAGGCTTCCTTGCGCCCGGCGGCCTCGACTACGCCATCACCGTCGTGCTGGACTTCGAGGGCGCTCGACCCGATTTTGGTTGCACGGGTTCGTCGTCGACCACCGATGACAGCGAAGGCTTCGGAATCAGCACCCCCGGCACTGGGTTGGCGGTCGCCCTGGCGCTGTTGGCGGCCCTCGCCTTTTTCGCCCGCCGCCGGGAGTAACGCTACCCTCGCCGGGGGGCCGAGCCCGCTCATGGCCACGAGGAACCACAGAGACCCACCCCCGAACATGGAGGCTCGTGGCCGAAGGGGCGGCCTAGCATCGGCACCAGAGCCGGACCCACCCCCGAACATGGAGGCTCGTGCCCAAACGTTCAAATGTGGGACGTAGGGCCATGCACAATCGTGGACAACCTGACACCCTTCGCTCGCGATTGGAACGAGCGCCAGCAGAGCAGGACGGCCCGCCGCGTGGCGCTGCTGCGGCGCATCCTGCGCCCCAGGCCGCCAGCGCCGTAGGGGCGAACCCCAGCCACCGGCCCCTGCACTTCGGCGAGACGCCAGCGGCGATCCGCAGGCAGTAAAA
Organism: Thermoplasmatota archaeon; assembly: GCA_041600695.1. GTDB lineage: Archaea > Thermoplasmatota > E2 > JACPAO01 > JAHFTW01 > JBFJVP01. Next base: position 4,871 of record JBFIJP010000282.1, read on the forward strand.
GCGTGGGCCACAAGGCAGGCAAAACCCCCGCCAACAACGTGGAGAGTCACCCCTCGAGGCGAGCGCTATGGGCCGGACCAGGGGGGAAGGAAGAGGTTCGATTCGCGCAGAGCTACCAGTAGCACTCGAGGTCGACGAGGTTGATGCTGCGGCTTTCGCCGTCCCACTCGTACTCGGCGAAGGCGGGCCCTTCGACGACTTCGCAGCGGCCGAAGCCGGGTTGCTCGTCCGCGTCGGCGATGGGCGCGGCCAATCCGAAGGCAAGCAGGCACAGGGTCAGGGCGATGGCGGTGGTCTTCATGGGAAGCCTCCCCTTTCGGGTGGGCCGGCCACAAACGCTTGCCTGAAAGGTTTCGCGGGGCCGAATCATCCAAAGGGTGCGGCCGGGCACCGACGAGACGCGCGCGCCGGGTGCAGGGACACGCACCCAGCTCGCTTGGGCGGCCGGGCTTCGCCTGGGGCACCTACCGAGAATTGGCCGCGCCCCCAAGCCGCTGGCGCGGCTCGGAGTCCGGCGCTGCGCGCCTCGCCGCAAATCCTCTAGCGAGAATTTGCCGCCCCTAGCGCCGCGCGAGCGCGGCACCAGGGTCCCGCTGGCGGCGCTCGCTCCCGACCAACTCGCTAACGCGAGTTGGCGGCGCCCCCAAGCCGCTGGCGCGGCTCGGAGTCCGGCGCTGCGCGCCTCGCCGCAAATCCTCTAGCGAGA
>JBFIJP010000283.1:0-5536 GCA_041600695.1 Thermoplasmatota archaeon
ACATCGATGCCCGGCCAGAGGCCCGTGTAGAGGACCTCGTCGTACGTGGTGATGTCGCCGGTTCGGCTGTCGCCCATGAAGTAGGTCGTCTGGGTGTCTTGCGGGTGCAGGCCTGTGAGGCCGGCGTCGCCGCTGGCGTCCTGCCACTCAAGAATCGTGACCGTGGTCTCGAACTCAGGCAGATCATCCGGGGACATGGCCGAGGACGGCAGATCGCCCAACAGGGGCGGCCCCGCGGCGGTTTCGGCGGTTTCGGCGTGCAGCGCGAAGATCACGCGGTCGCGCAGGAAGCCAACCGTACCGTCAGCCAGGTGGACCTGGAAGAGCACGGCGGCGTCGGCCTGGCCGACGTTTTCCTCGAAGCGCAGGGGGCCACCCATGGCCTGCGAAATGTCTGCCTGCTCCGACTGGCTGCCGGTGGCCATCATGGCTGCCAGGCCGGCCGGCGCAGCCTCCGCTGCGCGGGAGTCGTCGGCTTGGTGCCATTCCATGCCGCCTAGTCCTGATGCGCTCAGGCCGAGCACCAGCCCCGCCACGAGCACCTGCTTCAGATGCCATCTGTTCCTGATTCTCTTCATGGTGTCTCCTCGCTCCTTTTGATCGTCGCTTCTGTGCATGCCTAGACCCCCTGGGCCGTGGACTCGACGCCGGTCATGGTCGTGGGCAGGCTCATGATTCCCGCCAGGGAGTCCGAGGCACTGTTGCCCGCCGCGTCGTACGCAACCACCTCAATGGCGTGTTCGCCGAGGTGCGACAAGCTCGCCTCCCAGAGCGCCTGGTAGTCGCCGTCAAGGGCCATCAGGGCCACCAGGGAGCCGTCCGCCCAGAACTCCACGCGGCCGATGCCGCTGGTGGCGTCCGCCGCGTCGGCGTGCACCATGACGTCCCCGACGACGATGGTCATGGGAAGACCCTCGGCCGGCGCCTCGTCGCCCAGCACGTAGGCGTAGCCCTCGCGGGGGCTCAGCAAGTCGATGCGCGGCGCCGTGGCGTCAATGCTGATCTCGATGCTCTTGGCCCGCTCGACGTTGCCGGCCAGGTCCTTGGTGTAGTAGCTCAGCGTGTGCACGCCGTCGCCCGACACGACAACGCTGTCGCCAATGCGCGCCAAGGCGCCGTCCAGCTCGTAGAAAGTCGTCGCAACGCCACTGGTGGCATCGGTGGCCGACAGGTCAACCGTGACCGGACCGCGCCACCAGCCGCCGCTGCCCTCCATGCCGCTCAGGGCCGCCGTGGTCAGAGGCGCCGTGGCATCCAACTTGAACGTCGCCGAGCCCGGCCGTCCAGCCCGCTCGCCGAATTCCAGGATGTCGGAAGCGTCCGTGGCGTAGTAGTCGAGGGTATGCTCACCGTCGTCGGAGATGACGAGCCGCCGGTGGGCCTCGTGGCTGCCGCCGTCCAGGGACGCGAAGGCGACGCCGGGCGGGCAGGGCGTGTCCACGATGAACTCGGTGATGACGTAGGTGCGGTACCAGCCGTTGTCGCCCTCGTTGCCTTGCAGAGCAAGATCTACCGAGGCCGCCGTGGACTCAACGCACTCGTCGATGGCCATGAGGAACCCGTCCCACGACCCGGCGCGCGTCGGCTGCTGGGCGTTCTTCACAGGTAGGTCGTGGGAATATGACTCGCCGGCCACGATCACTCGGCCTTGGCTGTCCAGCGCCAGGCCCCAGATGTGGTCGGTGGAACGCCCACCGACGAAACTGGAGTGAACCACGGCGGGCAAGCCATCGGGGCCGCTCAGGTCGATTTTGGCGTAGAAGCCGTCGAAGGCGCTTCCTTCCCTGGTCCACTGGGTGCGACGCACCTGGGGGAAGGTCGACGGGTCGGCGCTGCTGTACCCGGCGATGTGGAGATCGCCATCGCCATCGATGGCAGCGCTCGTGACGAGGCTGCCTGTGTAGCGCGTGAAGCCTGACGAGAAAACGAGGTCGGTCCCCAACCGGTTGAACACCGTGACGAAACCGGGATATTGGCTGCTGGAGCCGGTGATCCGTTGCACCTCGTCCTGCATGGGGAAATCAGGCGACTGCGAATACCCCGCAACCACCACCCGACCCAAGGCGTCGAGCAAGATGACTCGACCCTCGTCATTGTTGCCACCACCGAGGAAAGTGGATTGGAGCACCGACGAGCCCGAACTGTCGAGGCGGGCAACAAACGCTTCCCGGGCGCCGACGGCAAATGGCTGGTAGGCGTTGACGACTGGGAAGCCACCAACCACCGTGGATTGGGTGTAACCGGTGATCCAGGCATCGCCCCGCCCGCCGAACACGACATCCAGCACCTCATCGTCGGAGGCGCCGCCGAAGTACGTGCCGTAGTCCAGCGCCCCGGCCGAAGACAACCGGGCAACGAAACCATCCAGCGCGAAGGTTTCCTTTTCGGTGTCAAACGCCCCCGCGGTCGTCGGGAAATTGAACGACCTCGTTTGTCCACCAACCAGGGCAGACCCATCGGCGGCCACGTCGATGGCGTGAGCAATGTCATCGAAACCTCCGCCCAGGAATGTGGCGTAAAGAATCTGGGTTCCGTCGGCCGACAGGCGCGCCACGAAGGCATCGTAGCCCCCGGCGAGTCGGGATTGGTGCGCGCTGGCCACGGGGAAATCACGCGAAGCCGTTTTCCCGACAATGTAAGGCGTCAAACCCAGCACGTCTAGGTCATTGGCAACGTCGTGGCTTGCTCCGCCGATGTAGGTGCTCCAGATCAGTTGCCCATCAGGTGAGAATTTGCTGACGACAGCGTCGGAGTACCCATTGGGCCTTGAGTGGGCCATGGGGAAATCGCCCGAGGTGGTGTACCCGGAAACGAAAATGGAATCGTCCGAACCGACGGCGACCGCTGTCAGGTAATCGTTGCCGGAGCCACCGTGGAAGGTGGACCATTCGATTCTCGGATCGATCACGAGATCGCGATTCTGATCGTAATTCCCAAGGGTGAAAACGACGGTTCCGTCACCCCGGATTTCGAAAGCGGATTCGACCTCCTGGCTGGCGCCATCCTTTACCTGGTAGGTGTACGGTGCGGGCTGCACCAATTCGCCGCCCGGGCCAGACAGGACGAGATCGCCGTCGAGCAATTCGGGGACACTTTCGCCGAAGGAAAGAACAATCTGACCGGGGTCGGCGCCGGGGGCGACGATGAAATCGTATTCGAGGTCGCCGCTGGGCGTACCATAGAATCGGACGTCGATGCCGGGGTAGGCGGACCGGGCCCAAACTTCGCCCACATGCGGGACTCCCGTGCGGTGCTCCCGGGGATCGCCGATCAAATAATTCGACGTGGAGGCCAGCGGCTCGGAGCCTTCAAGATCGTTCAGGTCTGCGCCAACAAAAACCAGCGGAACTCGACCCCCCTGGGGCAAATTGAATTCCACGCCAGCGGCATCGATACGAGCCTGGTAGTTGGCTCCGCGCATCCAAAAGGCGCGGGAGTCCGCTGAATTGCCGCCCGGTTCGTGTTGCTCGAAGTGCAGCGGCGCTCGCGGGGCTTCGGCCACACCCGCATCCAACTCCATGGCGGATGCGCCCGGCGTCTGACCCCCCCTTGAATTCGCGTCGTCGTACACGTCCAGCAGGGGCAGTGGTGCTGCTAGCAAACCTACCGCAGCGACCACGAGGGCCATCTGCACACTCCATCTCGTCGTGTTGCTTTTTCCAACCAATATGTCACGCTCCAATGGCTGGTCGAGCGATCCCAATGGGGCCGATCGAACAGACGTGCCTGCATTAGCTAATCAGGTAAAGACCACGTTCCGGAATTTCCCGACGGGGCCGGAATATTCCGGAGTGCCTTGATGACTTGGCGGCGGTTGGGTCCAAGATGGAAGGTGGGTGCATCGCCCCGCCGCCGGGGGGCAGGGCTAACTGTTCAAGCGACGTTCACGAAATTCGATGGCATTGGCCGACGACGTGGCAGAGGGGGACGTGGTGGCGCTGCATCCCTTCCTGCGCGCGCTGGCCAACCCCGGGCGGCTACAGTTGCTGTGGAAACTGCGCGAGCCGCAGCATCAGGCACAGGTTCGCGTCGAGGCGCCGGATCGGTGGGGTGAATTTCGCCCCGGTCGGTACCTGTCCAGGTCCACCGTGGCGGAGCACGTTGCGGTGCTGGAGGAACTGGGTCTGGTGACGCGGCTTCCCGACACGGGCGAAGTTGTCGTCAATCAGCAGCGGGTCGTTGCCATTGTGCACCGGCTGGGAGCCCTGGCGCGCCTGCGGCCGGAGGTTTCCACCGACGTAGAGGCCACCGTCAAGGTCGGCGAACGGCCGCGGGGGGACGTGCCGGAGGGCCCCAAGCTGGTGCTCGTCAGCGGCCCCGAGGCGGGGAGTTGGCTCCCGCTGCCCGGCGGGGGACCGTGGAGACTGGGCCGCAGTCACGAGGCGGAGCTGCAACTGGCCTACGATCCCCACGTGTCGTCGTTGCAGGCCCTGGTGGAGCGGGACGATGAAGGCATGTACCGGGTGCGCGCGCTGCCGGGCACAACCAATGACATCCTGCTGGATTTCGAGCCGCTGGCGCCTGGCCGGGCGGAGTTGCTCATTCCGGGTTCCGTGTTGTCGGCGGGCTCGTCCAGGCTGGTCTTCAAGGCCTTGTGAGGAACCCGGCCAGGGTGACCACGTCAAGGTGGCGATCGCGGGGATCCTTGGCCAGGGCCCGGCGCAGCGCGTCGCGCCATGCGGCAGGGATGGCCGGATGGTCAAGGTCGGGGGCGGCCTTGCGAAGGATTTCGCTGCGTTCCCGTGCGTCATCGGCGGCGCCCAGGGGCAGGGCAGGCCGACCGGTCAGCACTCGAACGATCACGGCGGCCAGGGCATACTGGTCGGCGGCGGGGCCCGCGGGGCCGTCCAGTTGCTCGGGAGCCATGTAGTTCCAGGTGGCCTCCCACGAACCCGCGGCATGGGTCTCCTCATAGTCGGGGAGTTGCTGACGCGCGGAGCCAAAGTCGGCGAGGCGCACCTGTCCGCTGCCGCTGAGCAGGATGTTGGCTGGTTTGACATCGCCGTGAACGATGCCCGCGTCGTGAACCGCCCGCAGAGCCTCTGCCGCCTGGCGGGCCAGGGGGGCCACGTCGTCGGCGCCCAACACGCCTCCCACGGCGAGCTGATCAGCGAGGCTGCCGCCAGCGGCGTGCTCCAGCACCAGGAACGTGCCCTTGCTCGTCACCTGGGTGTCGTACAAGGTCAGCACATTCGGATGTTCCACGCTACTGAGGCTCCGCGCCTCCCGCAGCCGGCCGCTGGCATGACCGGTATCGGGATCAAGCAGCTTGACAACCACCTTGCGGCCCAGAACGGAGTCGCGTGCCAGGTAGGCGGTTCCCTGGCCGCCCCGGCCGAGCTCGTCCTCGACGAAGTAACGGCCGAGAAGGATGCGGCGGTCGGAAAATTGCGGCGGCACATCCAGGGTTGACAGGAGGAGGTCATGATCGCGCTGGGTCAGACCCAGTTCGCGGCGCAGCGTGGCCAGCACCGGCGCTTGGCGGGGCCCCACCCGGCCGCTGGCATCCAGGCTGGCGCGCAGGGTGGAGGCGTAG
>JBFIJP010000284.1:0-5532 GCA_041600695.1 Thermoplasmatota archaeon
CGTCGCCAACGCAACCGGCGTCGCCGCCGGTTACGGTTTCACGTGCGCCTTGCTTAGCAACGGAACGGTTGCGTGCTGGGGCGCCAATTCCGTAGGTCAACTGGGCGACGGCACCACCACGGGTCGCCACACGCCCGCCGCCGTAAGCGGAATCAGCGGGGCTATTGGCATCACGACTGGCGACCACCATGCCTGTGCGCTCCTGGAAACAGGGGTGGTCCAATGCTGGGGTAACAACTGGGGCGGCCAACTGGGAGATGGAACCACGCATAACCGCTGGACACCCGTGGCCGTGCAGGGCCTGACAAACGTCACCTCGGTCACCGGGGGTGCGGACCATACATGCGCAGTGGTGGAGGGTGGTTCGGTCCTCTGCTGGGGGAGGGACGGGAGGACGAGACAGACATACCCGGCCTACGTTGAACTCATCGAGGATGCCGCGGTCGTCTCGGCAGGCAGCGGGTACACGTGCGTGGTGCTGCGCGACGGGTCGGCGAAGTGCTGGGGCGCTAATTCCAGGGGTCAGCTCGGCGAAGGTACCCTGGATCGACGTGCAACCCCTACGGACGTGATCGGCGTCGCAGACGCGATTGCGATCGATGCGGGCCGCGACCACACATGCGCCCTGCTAACCCGCGGAAGCGTGCAGTGCTGGGGCAGCAATTCACACGGCCAACTGGGCGAGGGCCCCACCATGTATCGGACAACCCCGGCAGCAGTACAGGGAATACGGGCGGCTGCGACCATTTCCACGGGATGGGACCATACCTGTGCAACGGACGACCTCGGCTACTCGCAGTGCTGGGGTGCTAACTCATGGGGAAAACTGGGCCACGGGGCCCCGGAAGACCAGTTCAAGGCCGTCGATGTGCACGTCCTTGACGGCATTGCATCGACAGAGCCTGGGGGCACCTACAGTTGTGCACGACTGATCAGTGGCCTCGCCAAATGCTGGGGTAGCAACTGGTCGGGAACGCTGGGCGACGGCACAACCGCGCACAGGCGGATGCCGGCCCCTGTGCTGGGCATCTCCAACCTAACCTCGATCAGTGCGGCTTCTGCGCACGCTTGCGCCTTGGATCAGGGCGGCAAGGTCTATTGCTGGGGCTTGAACTCGAATGGGCAACTGGGGGACGGCACGACAACGGCCCGCCACGTGCCGGTGCGGGTTGTAGGGATCGAAGACGCCGTGGCCATCAGCGCATCCGATGCCAAAACCTGCGCCGGGCTCGCCGATGGAACGGTAAAGTGCTGGGGCAGCAACTTTGCAGGTCAATTGGGGGATGGCACGTCCATCGACCGACTCACGCCCGCGACGGTCCACGGAATTGGCGATGCGGTTTCCATCGCGTCAGGCTGGGTTCACGCGTGCGCGTCCCTGTCAGACGGCTCCGTCCGATGTTGGGGGCACAACAATGATGGTCAGCTTGGGGACGGCACCACGCGTGGAAGCTTCACCCCAGTCCGCGTCCCCGGTATCACCAATGCCGTTGCTGTGACCGCCGGCTTAACCCATTCATGCGCCTTGCTGGAAGACGGCACCGTTTCTTGCTGGGGCACAAACGCGTACGGCCAATTGGGCGACGGTACCCTAACGTCCTCGCCAGCGCCAACAAGCGTGCAAGGCATCAGCACTGCCCAGGCGATCAGCGCCGGGGACAGGCACACGTGCGCGCTGCTCAGTTCGGGCTCCGTGATGTGTTGGGGAGACCAGACATTTGGTGCAGTGGGAAGCGGAACCGTGCCGTGGAGGGCGGTTCCCCGAGCCGTTGGTTGGGTGTAGCGTTCGCCCCGAACGCGGCCACCGGGGCCCCGATGCAAGTCTGCCAACCACTTGGGCATGGCTGGCGACCCGGGCGTCGACTTCCGCCCGGCTGTCCCCGGCGCAGGACGGTCCGCAGTTGGATTGAGCCAGCTCGTCGCCGCCTCGGTCGGCTCACTCGCCCCCTCCACCTTCCTTAGTACCGTCGGCTAGCCCCCCCGGTGGCGGGCCCGCGCGGCGGGTCTTCCTAGCGCCATGTGGGGCCTACTGCCCGGGCCCGCGGCCCACATGCACCCCCATCGATCACCTCCCGGCGGGGCCATGCCAGTGGCCCGCACGATCCGTTTCCTTGCCTCTTATGAAGACTAGCGGCCAAGCTGTTCGTATTCCCCATGACTTGCTCGGGTTGAAACCGTCGCAGGCTACGAAAACTAGATATTGGATCGATAGAATAGCGACGCGGTTGGGGAACCAACTACGGTATGGTGAATACGGTGTTACATCGAAAGACTACTCTTGGAATGGTTGCTGCAGTCCTGACGTTCGCTTCCATGGCCAGCGGCCTCATGGGGGCCCATCAGGACCCCAATGACGCTACCTACACGTACTCGGACAGCACGGACGCGCACCCGTTCGCGCCGGTGTACTCCTGGAATGACATTGCCCAGCCCGAGAACATGCTGCCTCGCTGCGATGACTGCACCTTCCCGGTGCCCATCGGCTTCGACTTCACGTTCTACGGCCAGACCTACGACACGATCTACGCGTCGACCAACGGCTTCCTGTCCTTCAACGAGGGCGACGCTGACGGTTGCTGCTCCGGCATGTCGCTGCCCCACTCGTCGAACTCCCGCTGGGACCCCAGCAACCTGGTCGCCGGCTACTGGACGGACCTTGACCCCCGCTTCGGCGGTGGCATGTTCGCCAAGACCGACTACTCGATCATCGGCAGCATCGCCGAGGGCGCCCTTCCGTCCCCCGACACGTTCACCCTGCAGTACGAGAGCGTCCCCCACTACTACGGGGCCCGCAACACGGACTTCGCGACGTACCAGATCGTTCTGCACGCCGTGACGAACCAGATCGACATCGTGTTCAAGGAAGCTACCCCGGATGACGACCCGTGGCACACCCACAGCATCGGCACCATGAGCGCCTTTGGCGAGGATGGCGTTCCGGCCCAGGGTACGCAGTACGCGTACGGAACCGGAGAGGAGCTCATGTTCAGCGAGCACACCGTTCGCTTCTTCCCCGGCCTCGGTTAAGCTGCGCGAGTAGTCGCTGAAGTGGGCATGGCCCACGGATCATTATTTTCCCTCTCCCCCTCCCCTTTTGTTGATCTGCGTTTTTTTCAGGCGCAGAGGCCCTTCTGATCGTTCAATTCACGGGTTGAGACCAGCGGCGGGTAGCACCCGAAGCGGGGCCGTCGGCAGGGGATCGCAGCCTCTTCTACCCGGCCCATCAGGGCGCATCGATCCTGTACGCCTCGCCGAGCCACCCGACCAGTTCTTCATCCATATCGGCGGCCGACGAGATCTTCACGTGGTGGCTCCACCCCCCTGCGCGCCTGCCTGATCGTAGCCGCGGCGAGTCGATGTCGTGGGGGAGGTTGAAGCCAATCCAGATCGCCTTGAGGCCCGCCTCGTGTACCCAGAGGAAGCGGGTGCGCCGGATGAAGGATACACGGCTCTTGGTGGCTGCTCGCTGGGTGGGACCAAACCGGTCCACGACGGCTTCCAACACATGGTACAATTCCAGCGCCCGCGGCCGGTCGTGGAAGAACGCTCGCACTTCCAGGGGGTCGCCCACGCGGCGGTACTGGCCGGCGCCCGGAAGGCGCCTCCGGTGCCGGCTGTGCCATCCGGCGATGCCTGCACGCTGCGAAGTATGGCGGATGTGCATGAGTTCGCCCCTGCATGGCGCGAAGAGGCAAGGCCGTCCCGGCGTCCATCTGCGCGGCCTGCCGCGCGATGCATCCGGCCCTGCTCAACCGCCGCGGATGACCGCGGCGGGCGACGCTGCACCCGATTCCCTCACTACAGGGGTCCGCTGTAGGTGTTGCCTGGGAAGACGCCCTGGAAGACGCGGGAACTGGTCGGGCCTTCGATGACGAGGCGCGAGCGGTCCACGCGGACGAGTGGTTCCCCCGCGGCTGCGCCTTCCTCGCCAGGTGCCACGGGCAGGCTGGCGTGGTAGGTAGCCCACTCTACCGGCGTCCCAAAGAGCTCTTCCAGGCTCGCGGAGGTGGCGACGTGGTCCAGGATTGTTAGTTTGGAGAACAGGCCAGCGGGGACGCCAGCGTAGGTCATGCTGGCGGACACCGACGAGGGGCCCTCGCCGTCTCCGATGGCCATGGCGAGCATGCTGTGAACGATGGGATCGGGGACAAGCACGGATAGCCCTTCGGCGGGGTCCGCGGTTCGGGCCCTTAGGTCGTACTCGAGCATCCCGGCGTGCGTTGAGGTCCAGCTCCACAGGAGCGTGCTGCTGTAGCCCGAGTCGAAGTCGGATTGTGCCTCCAGTTGGAGGTCATTGGCCGGCTGTGCGACCGGAAGCTCAGGTACCGCTTCTTCGACCTGCATGTCGCCGACCACGAAGCGCATCGCGGAGGGGATGATCAGCAGGCTCTCGTAATCGATGAAAGTGTCCAGTTCGAAGCCCTGGGCCAATCCCGTGAGCGGCGGCACCCACCCCGTACCCGAGGTTCGCGACAGGAATTCGGTGACGTTGCGCGATGGCCAAGTGAAATCCTCGCCGAGGCGGGGATCTTCATCGACGAACCGGATTCCCACATCTGCGGGCCCGTCCCCGATGGAGGCCACGACGATGCCCAGACGGTCGCCGTCTCCCATGCCGTCGAGGTCGACGTAGTCCGATGCCGCGTCGTTGTTCATTGCCCGGGAGCCCGCCGGGGTCGAGGCCGACGCGCCGAGGCCCTGGGAGCTGTCCGACGAAAAACTGGTCACGGTTGTCACGACCTGCTGACTGTCGAGGTTGACGAAGATCAGGGCCAAGGCTTCGGGGGCGCTTTCCTGGAGCAGCGTGAACTCGACGACGGGCACCAACGTGTCCTCGTCGTACCAGGCCGGCACGGCGCTGCCAGCGGGCAGGGTGAAGGCGTAGGCAGCGACCGCTCCCGGCGCTGAGGCCATTAACGGGAGTGCAAGCCAGTCGTCTCGGCTTGGGATGACGTCACCGGCGCCGGGGTCCAACGATCGGGCCCCCCACGGCCCGCCGGGTTCGGCGGCCAGGAGGTGTGGTTCCTCGTTGGCGGCCAGGCACCCCGAGAGACAGGTTGCAATCAGCGTGCAGGCCAGGAGGCCGCGCAGGGCCTTCGGGGACGGGCGCATGGGGGCCAAGGCCCGGTTGTGAGGGAAAATGCTTGCGGGCAGAACGTCCGATTGTTGACGGCCCCTCGGCCGGGGCCCAGCCAGCGGGCTCATGGGCCCAACCGTCTTGCCCGACCCCATGAACGTGATCTGGCTCCCCACCCTCCAGCCGCTGGCCCACCTGTATGCGATGCCACGGGGCCAGGCTCGCTTCAAGCGCTACTTGGCCTGGATGCAGGGGGGCACTGAAGACGTGGTCCTGCCGGTGGCGCACGTGAACCCAATGGCGGGACCATCTGTCGCGAAAGCCGTTGGGGCTTGGCTGGATCTGGGGGCCGACGACCACGCAACGGGCGTCGCAGCGGCTGCCGCAGCCGAGTTGCCCACAGGCGACTGGCGGGCCGGCTTCTGCGTTTGTGACGAGTCGGGAGGTTGGACCGA
>JBFIJP010000285.1:0-5516 GCA_041600695.1 Thermoplasmatota archaeon
GCTCGGGCCTGGCGGAGCGTGGTCGAAGCCGTTCACCCGGCACTCGCACGGCGCGCCGAAGCCGCAGCCAGGTGGCTGGAGGGGCGCGATCGGGTTACGGTTGTTTGCCACATTGATGCCGACGGGGTGGCGGCGGGGGCCATCGCGCAGGCAACCCTGGAGCGTGCCGGCATCCACCACGAGGTGCTGCCGGTCAAGTCCCTCGACCAGGTGCACATCGACCAGGTCCGGGCCGCCGACGGCGCCTTGTGGTTCTGCGATCTGGGTTCGGCCGCCCACAACCAGTTTCCCGATGTGGCGAAGCTGGTCTGTGACCATCACCAGTTGGATGCGGACGGGGCGGAGTCGTTTGCCCATGTGAACCCAATGCTGGATGGCCTGGATGGCCACACGGAGGTGTCGGGGGCGGGGGCGACGTACCTGGTGGCCCGCGCCATGAATGAGGCCAACGAGGAGCATCTGCCCCTGGCACTGGTGGGCGCCGCGGCCGACCTCCAGGACCGGCCACATGGGCGTTTCATCGGCAGCAACGGGGCGTTGGTGGCCCGCGGGCAGGCGCGTGGGTTGCTGCGCGCGGCCACGGATCTTGGCTTCTACGGCCCCGACGTTCGGCCCCTGGTCAAGTGGCTCGCCTTCTCGCGCGAGCCTGCGATTCCGGGCGTGACCGGCGATCGCCGGTCGGCGCAGGCCTTCCTGGATCGTTTGGATGTTCCGCTCCTCGACGGGGCCAGCGAGCGCACATGGGGCCACCTGAAAGACCCGGAACGGCGCCGGCTGCGCTCCGCCCTCGTCGCTCGGGTCTTGGATTGCGGCCTCGGTGCCGGCTACGTGGACGGCCTGTTTCGACAGGTGGTGACCATCACAGCGGAAGACCCGGGACAGCCGACGCGGGAGTTGCAGGGCTTTGCGACGCTTCTCAACAGCACCGCCCGCTATGATCGGCCTGAGGTGGGGCTGGCGGTGGCTCGCGGCGACCGTGGCAAGGCCTACTCGGAGGCCCTGGAACTGCTGGACGGTCACCGCAAGCACCTGGTGGGAGCCCTGGACACATTTGCCAAGGCGGGCGTTGAAGAGCGGACGGCCCTGCAGTGGGTGCACTTGCAGGATCGGGTGCGAGACACCGTGGTCGGAATCGTGGCGGGCATGGCACTGGATGGCCTGGGCCTCCGCCGGGACCGCCCCCTCGTGGCGCTAGCCTACACGCCGGACGGCCGCACGAAGGTGAGCAGCCGGGCGCCTGCGGAATTGCAGGGGCGCATCAACCTGGCCGCGGTCATGCAGGCCGCGGCTGAAGGGGTCGGTGGGGCGGGGGGAGGTCACGCGGGCGCCGCGGGAGCCACCATTGCGCGTGACGCCGAGGAGGCGTTCCTGGAAGCGGCCGACGGCCTGCTGGCCAGCCAACTGGGCCTGCGGACGACGGCGTCCTCGGTCTCGGCCGTCGCCGCGGTCGCACCGGCGGGCATCAAGCCCGCATGGAGGGGCGGCCGTGGGGGCACCCGTGGCGGACAGACGACATTGTTCTAAGAGGCCAAGGCAGACCAGGGGCCGCCAAGGGCGGCCACGACGCCTGGCCGGGGGCCGCCAGGCCAAGCCCGTGCTCGGCCCACCTTCGCGCCGTCGTTAACCGGCGGGGGCTGCTTCGGCGGTTTTGGCTCCGCGTCGGGACAGGAGTTCCAGGGCCGCCAGGAGGCCTGCAATCAGGAGGAAGGCCAGCAGCGATTGGTTGGGGATGGACAGTCCCATCACCCTGTACATGACGGCGCTGCAGCCCCCCAGGGAGCATTCGCCACCTTCCAGGTCCGGCCGGATCTGGATGAGGCTGTGGTAGGCCGCCAGGAGTACGCCGGGAATCGCAAGGCCCAGCCCGATCCGGGCCGCGCGCGTGTCCTGGTTCTGGTAGGCCACGGCTAGGATGGCGGTGAGTGGGTACATGAGGATGCGCTGGAACCAGCACATTTCACACGGCGGCAGGCCCATTCCGGTGAAGCCCAGGAAGCCGACGCCGCTGTAATTCAGGCTGCCAAGGGTCGCGATGAGGCTGACCAGCCAGGCGCCCAGGGCCAGGTCCCAGGGGTCACGCCTCACCCAGTGCCTCCAGGGCCTCCCGGATCGCCGCGTCGACGGCTTCCGTATCTTCCGGGTTGAACGTCTGGTCGCCCACGAGCAGGGCGGGGGTTCCACTGGCGCCCGACATGCTCAATTCGATCATGTTCGCCTTGATCAGGAAGGATCGGTCGTCAGAGTCTTCCATGCAGGCGTCGAGATCCGTTCCATCGACGCCCAAATCGGTTGCCGCAGCCCGCAGCGCGGCTCGGGTGGGTTCGTTGCCGTCGGCTTGCAGGGCATAGATGGCATGGTCGAATTCCAGCCACGACGCCGGCGCGAGGGCGTAGACGCAGTGGCTCTGGACTGCGGCGTCCATGCTGTGGCTGCCGACGAAGGCCACGTGGCGCCAGAGCAGTTCGACCTTGTTAGTGGCAACCCAGGTGTCGTAGAGGTGTTCAAACGAGGGGCCGAGGGAGTAGTCGCGGCAGTGGGAGCATTGGTAGTCCTCAAAGAGCGTGATCAGGAGGGGGCCCTTCCCAAGGGTGGGGTTGGTGACGCCGGCGGGAGCTTCGTCGCGTTCGCCCGCGTTGGCGAGCAGGATAGCAATCAGGACGCCTACTGCGGCCGCCCCTGCCAGGATCATGAGGCGCTTTCGATCAGCCATGAGCGGCGACCGAGGCTTGCATGTTTAACGGCTAGGGAGTCGAAAACGGGGGGACGTTCCAGGTGCGGTGAGGCTGTCCGGGGTGGGAAAAGGCCAGCAGAGGCAGGGGCGGAAGGCGGGACCGCGGGCGGGACCGCGGGGAATGGGGGAGGGGGTGCGAGGAGGGGTGGTGCGCAGCTAGGCCAGCGCGGCAGGCAGTTTCTCCAGGCAGCCGACCCAGCCCTCTTCGTGGTTGTCCCGGGCCTCGATGTTGGGGAAACCGGCGTGGACGAAGCGCAAGTGGGTTTTGCCTCCGACTTCCTTGAGGTCGACGGTGCACAGCATGTCCTTGGGCAGTGGTTCGCCGGCCCAGTTGAAGGTGAAGGCGAGGTGGTTGGGGGCCTTGATGGCGGTGAACGTGCCGACGCAGGTGTGTTCGCCCTCGGGGCTGACCATGCTCATGCGGTAGCCGCCACCGACGCGGGCGTCAAAGGCGTCGACGCGACAAGTCATGGGGCCGGGGGCGAACCACTTGGCGAGCAGTTCGGCTTTGGTCCAGGCGTCGAAGACTTTCTGGATGGGTGCGTTGAGGGTGCGTTCCAAGACGAGGTCGGGTACGGTTGTGGTTTGGGTCATGGGTTGTCCTCCTGTTCGAGTTCGAGCAGGTCCTGGAGGGCGTCGAGGCGCTCGTCCCAGAACCGGCGGTACGTGCTCAGCCATGCGTTGGCGGCGCCGAGGGGGGCCGCGCGCAGGCGCACGTGTCGGGTTCTCCCGTGTTTTCGGGTGGTCACAAGTCCGGCCTCCTCCAGCACGCGGATGTGTTTCATCACGGCCGGCAGGCTAACGGCGAAGGGTTCGGCGAGTTCGCTGACGGATGCCTCGCCGGCTTGCAGGCGCTGTAGCATGGTGCGGCGCGTCGGGTCGGCGAGGGCGGCGAAGCAGGCGTCGAGTGGGGCCGGCTCTTGGTTAACCAACAAGTAAGGTATTGGCGTGGGGCTATACTTAACCTCTCGGTTCAGTAATTGCGACCCGACCCCGCCCTTTTCGCCGCACCCCGCTTGATGGTCCATGCCGCACCGCAGCCGGGCACTTGTATAATGTACGGCACCCCCTATGATTATCCCATGTCAGGCGAGGTCAGCCCGTTTCCCACCGCCCCCGACACCCCAACCACGACCCTCGCGGGAACCGCCCTCTGCCTCTCCGGCGGCGGCTACCGCGCCATGGTCTACCACATCGGCGCCCTCTGGCGCCTCAACGAAGCCGGCTGGCTACCAAAAATCGACCTCGTCAGTAGCGTCAGCGGCGGCAGCATCACCGCCGGCGTACTCGCCACCCACTGGAGCAAACTCACCTTCAACGACGCCGGAGTCGCCACCAACTTCGACGAAATCATCGTAGCTCCCCTGCGAAAAATGAGTCGCAAAACCATCGACATCGGCGCCGGCCTCCGCGGCCTCTTCGTCCCCGGCGCCGCCGGCCGACGCATCGCCGATGCCTACGACCACGCGCTGCTCCACAAGGCCACCCTCCAAGACATCCCCGACAAACCCGAATTCTCCATCAACGCCACGAACTACCAAACCGGAGTGCGCTGGGCATTCGGCAAGCACCGCATGGGCGACTACCGCGTCGGCTACATCGACGCGCCCACAACGCCCCTGTCCACCGCCGTCGCCGCATCGTCCGGGTTCCCTCCCGTGCTGGCACCCCTGCTGCTCAACACCAGCAAACTCACCTACACCCCCGGACCCTACACGGACCTCACCGACAAAGCATACCAAACAACCGTCGTGCTGGCCGACGGCGGCGTCTATGACAACCTCGGACTGGAACCCGCCAAAACCAGTGCAACGATCCTGGTCAGCAACGGCAGCGGCCCCGCCGGAGCCGAACCCGACCCCAGCCGCCGCTGGCTCGGCATGTTCCTGCGCACCACATCCCTGATCAATCGCCAGGTCCGCAGCCTCCGCAAGCGCCTCCTCTTTGAGGCTGGAGGGGCCCCCGACGGCCCCACCATCGGCTACTGGCACATCTGGATGGACTACCGCAAATTCGCCAGCCTCAAGCCCCAACTGCCCGTGGAACACGAACGGGCCCGCGCATTGGCCGCCTGGCCGACGCGCCTGAAGCGCATGGATTCGGCCAGTTTCGAGGGGCTGGTCAACTGGGGGTACGCATCGTGCGATGTGGTCCTGCGTACCTATGTCGACCGCGCGACGGCAGCACCACAGGGCTTCCCGTACGCCCGAGGCGTCTGACGCCCACGCAGTTAGGCACTGGCGACCCTTCGCCGGTCCCGCATGCACGCAACACGCAGCCAGGCATTGCCCAAGCCAGGACCGCATATCTTATTGACAACGACATTTGTTTGGCTCGTGGCCGACGTCGGGGCAAATCCTGCTGCCGCGTCGGTCCGCGAGAACCCACGAAACCCATCATCGCCGCCGCCCTAACCCTACTCGTTCTCACCCCGCCTGGCGTCGCCGCAGAAACCCTCGATCGCGATGCCAGCCAAGCAATTGAAGACCTGGCACAGACGGTCGAGCTCAACGGCTGGTGCGCCTGGACCCTCATCACCGGCAAAGAGGTCCTCCGCTACTGCTACGACTACGACACGAACGATTTCTGTGTCGGTCTGGCAAGCGCTGTGGACACTTGCGCCGATCTCGGCGCCATTCCCCTGCTCGACGAAGACGAGCTGATGGCGCTCTTCTGGTGCGCCCGCGGACGTGCACTCGTACTGGACGCCGCCGGACTTGCCGCCTGCCTCTAGCCCCGCGCCCGCCATGAAGGATCGCAGATTCACCCGCGAGCCGTTCCGTCA
>JBFIJP010000286.1:0-5507 GCA_041600695.1 Thermoplasmatota archaeon
CCGACGCGGGACGGCCCCTACAAGGTGGAAGGCGCCGACCTGCTGGACGCGGACGGAAACAAGGTCGAAGCCAAGCCCACCATGTTCCTGTGCCGCTGCGGCCAGTCGGCCAACAAGCCCTTCTGCGACTCGACGCACAAGAAGGTCGGATTCAAGGGGTAGTTGGGCAGCGCATTCCTGGCTGCCCCCGGCACCTCAACCTGCTGTTTGGGGAAAGTCACGTGATCCGGGTGCCCGGCCCGCGATGCCGTTCCGGAATGACCGATGGCATCGCTGGGTCACGAGCCGCGTCAAGTTGTCCATGGGTCTAATGGCCTTAAATACGGGCCATGAAACTGGTTCACCATGGGTCTCGTCTCGGGAGCGACCCGGGCGGACCGCCCGTTGGGACTTCGTTTCCTTGCCGTCGTGGGCTTGGCAGTTCTGGCTTCCGGGTGCTTCGAGCAGACCGAGGCGCTGTTTGGCCTGAACGCTCGGATTGACGAAGATGCGTCTCCCGACGAGCGGTCGGCGGCCTATGCTATCATCGAACGCCACGGCGTATCCGTAGCAATTACCCTGGAAGACCCCTATTGGTGGCTCATGTCTGACATCCCTTCATCCAACTGCCCCCTGCTTCGAGAGGAGCTAGCCGCCCACCCAGCGGTGGTGCGCGTGACCGAATGCACCAAGCAACCTTGAGGCTCGCCTCCGGCCGGCGTCGATCGCCGCTTAGCGACCGTCTTGCACCCAAGGCGCTTGGAGCGCGCCCGGCGCCGAGCCTATCGGATGAGCTTCGCGGCGCAGCTTTGCGTGCTTGCACCCAGCGTGGTCGCGCCGATGAATAAGGGCACGTCTTCGGCCGCGTCAGTGGGCCAGCCTTGATCATCCGTGGTGTTCGGATCACGGGGCATGGTGGCGCCAAACACGGCACTGCCCAGGAGGGGATGCGCGAACGCCGTGGGGTTGTTGATGGCCGCCGGAAGCGTCACGCACTAGATCACGCTAGAAATGGCCTATTTGTTTCAAATAGGTCCCATGAGGCTGGACCGTCATGCGCCTCGTCTTCCCGGGCACCAGCGCCAACCGACCGTCGCGGCTGCGAATCCTTGCGGTCATGGGCCTTGCAATTCTGGCTTCCGGGTGTTTTGAGGATACAAACTTTACGTCCGGTCTGGCCGCACGGATAGACGAGAATGCGTCTTCGGCTGAGCGGACGGAACTCCATCTCCTCATTGAGCGCCGCGGCGCAGAGGCGTACATAACCCCGGAGGACCCCGATTTGTGGCTCATTTCTGGGGTCCCCTCCTCAAGTTGCCCTTTGCTGCGAGAGGAGCTGGCCGCCCACCCAGCGGTGCTCCGAGTAACCGAATGCACCAAGCAACCTTGACGCCCGCCTCCGCCCGGCGTCGATCGCCTCTCTCTTACCGTCTTGCACCCAATATGTTCGGAGCGCGCCGGGCGCCGAGCCTATCGGATAAGCTTCGCGACAGTGCCCGCGTCCTCTAGGGTGCTGATGTCCTGCGTGATCTCCTCGCCGCGAGCGATGGAGCGAAGCAGCCGGCGCATGATCTTGCCAGATCGGGTCTTGGGCAGCCCCTCGGCGAACCGGATGTCGTCCGGCTTGGCAATGGGGCCGATCTCCTTGGCAACGTGTTCGCGCAGTTCCTGCACCATGGCGTCGTCGCCGACGACCCCTTTGGCTGGCACAACGAAGGCGCACAACGCCTCGCCCTTGACCTCATGGGGTCGCCCCACGACGGCGGCCTCGGCCACTTTAGGGTGAGCCACCAGCGCAGATTCAACCTCCATGGTGCCAAGCCGGTGGCCACTGATGTTGAGAACGTCGTCGAAGCGCCCGAGAATCCAGACGTAGCCGTCCTTGTCCTTGTGCGCCGTGTCGCCGGCGATGTACTTGCGGTGGTCGAACAGGTTCCAGTAGGTGTCCAGGTAGCGCTGGTCGTCGCCGTTTGCCTTCGTAGACGAGCAGATGCAGGAACCGGCACGCTCCGCGGACTCGAACCGGAAGATCCAGGTCGCTGTACGTTTACACCAGGCTAAAGCACGACGTCGCGGCAGGTTTCGTGGTAGACCCATTTCCCGACTTGGTCCGTCACGAGCAATTCATAGCAGTATTCCCCCGGTTGTATCACCGAGTCGGTACACCGGCCTTCCCGGTATGAATCTGCGGTCCATGTTCGGCAGAGGTTGCTCGAGCTATATTCGCCCGTCACGGCGCGGAAATGTCGGTCAATGTTGATTAGATCCAAACCAGACCCGGCGTCGGCCGCAGTCCAATCAACGTCGATCCGATAGCCAATCCCCTGCCCCGGACGCGGCAGATAGGGGTTGGAAACCGCAAGCGTGGCGGTGGGGGGAGTACCATCGACCAAGAATCGATCAGGCAGGTACCCGACGTTGTTTGATTCGTCATATTCATTGACTTCGCTGTTGGGATCAATGCGCCACCCAAAGTAGTAGGGCCCATCTGGGATCTGATTGTTGAGGTCGCGCGAAACGAACACTCGCCGGAAATCCTGGGGGTCGATGCTGCCAACCTCGTAGCTACCGAGTGGATAATCAGTTGGTGAAATGATCACGTCACGGCTGGCCCAAAAGCTCACATCAAAGGCTCCGCTTGGCGCTGTGCCTGAGTTCCAGATGTCCATCCGTGCGTCGAACGTTGAATCGGCTTGCAACATTTCCTCAACGACAACGTATTGGTGGTGAGGGTTCTGCAAAGTTCCGAATCGACCGACTCGTTCTTCGAGGTCGGCTCGGCTCGGCGGAACGGCATCGGATGCAATCCATCCGTCGAACGTTGTCTTCCAGGTGGGTGTGATTCGGACGGCTTTGTTGCTGCAAGGCAAGCCGTGGGTGGGATCTTCGGTAAAGGGCGTGTGGCTCACGACGCTGATAACCTTGCGATCCCAGTAGTCGTAGATGGGCGAGCCACTCTGCCCGCCGGCGGTGTCCAAATTGTGCGTATGGCGGGTCCCGGAGGCTCCGCACCCTTCAGCTAAGGATCGGATTTGCGTGCGGCCGTCATCAAGGTCTCCGGGGTATCCTCGGGTTTCCAAGAGGGCGGAGGAATAGCGGGCATCGCTCGCTGAGGGCCCATCGAATGGGAAGTAGCCGGCGTTGTCGCCAAGGGGTCGGGCAAGTGTCAGGACGGCAATATCGTACGCCTGACCGCCGCCGCTCAGCCATTCGGGGCTTTCGCGGTAGCGGGTCACTTCGGAATGGCCGTATTCGGCCATCGAGACCGGCGAATTGTGTGCATCGTTGTGGTGCCATCCGTTGATGAGTCCGGGGACAACCAGCCAGTGGCGGTGCACCTGCCAACTGTTTTGGTTTCGTACGCAGTGGGCATTGGTCAAGACATGGTGCGCCGAAATCAGTGCACCACTACAGGCAGAGGCGGCACCATCTGCCGTGATGAAATAAATCTTAACGGTGCGCGGATCGACCGATGATGCCGTCATCTGCTGCCGCCCATCGACTCCAATCACGCCATGCCTCATCTCGTAGGAATAATTGATGTCGAAGCCGGCCGGAATGCTTTCCGTCCTTGCGCCTAGCGCGGTCGCGTCGATGGACAAGGGCACGTCGTCGGTCGCGCCTGTGGGCCAGTCTTGATCGTCCGCGACGTCCTGATCCACGGGTAAGGCAGCGCTAATCAGCATACCGACTAGGAGCAGATGGGCGAAGGCCGCAGCGTTGGTCATGGCACCGCCAGCGCCCCCCCCCCCCGGCTTAATGGCAGTAGAATAGGCCAACGCCTGATCGAGTTGCTTTAAGTATAAGCCATCAGAATGATGGCTGATGAGCGCCGTCTTCGCGGGCATCAGCGCGAGCGGACCGTCGGGGCTGCGAATCCCTGCGGTCGTGGGCTTGGCGGTTCTGCTTGCCGGGTGCTTCGAGCAGACGGAGGCGCTGTATGGCCTGAACGCTTGGATTGACGATGATGCGTCTGCCGACGAGCAGTCGGAGGCCTATGCTATCATCGACCGCCGGGGCGGATCGGTCGATGTCTATCTCGAAGAACCCAATTGGTGGCTCATCTCTGGCGTCCCTTCATCGAGTTGCCCCTTGCTTCGAGAGGAGCTAGCCGCCCACCCAGCGGTGCTCCGAGTGACCGAATGCAAGAAGCAACTTTGATGTCTGCCTCTGGCCGGCGTCGATCGCCTCTCTCTTACCGTCTTGCACCCAATATGTTCGGAGCGCGCCCGGCGCCGAGCCTATCGGATAAGCTTCGCGACAGTGCCCGCGTCCTCTAGGGTGCTGATGTCCTGCGTGATCTCCTCGCCGCGGGCAATCGAGCGCAGCAGCCGGCGCATGATCTTGCCCGAGCGGGTCTTGGGGAGCCCCTCGGCGAACCGGATGTCGTCCGGCTTGGCGATGGGGCCAATCTCCTTGGCTACGTGTTCGCGCAGTTCCTGCACCATGGCGTCGTCGCCGACGACGCCCTTGGCCGGGACAACGAAGGCGCACAGGGCCTCGCCCTTCACGTCGTGCGGGCGCCCGACCACGGCGGCCTCGGCGACTTTTGCGTGTGCCACGAGCGCCGACTCGACCTCCATGGTGCCCAGCCGGTGGCCGCTGATGTTGAGAACATCATCGAAGCGGCCCATGATCCAAACGTAACCGTCCTTGTCCTTGTGCGCCGTGTCGCCCGCGATGTAGTTGCGGTGGTCGAAGAGGTTCCAGTACGTCTCCAGGTACCGTTGGTCGTCGCCCCAGACGGTCCGGATCATGCTGGGCCACGGCCGGCGGACTGTCAGGTAGCCCCCTTGGCCTGGAGTCGTGATCTCGTTGCCTTCCTCGTCAAGGATGGCCAAGTCGATGCCCGGCAGCGGCCGCGTGCAGGAACCCGGCTTGGTCGCCGTGATTCCGGGCAGCGGGCTGATCAGGATGCCCCCGGTCTCCGTCTGCCACCAGGTGTCCACGATGGGGCACGCCTCCTTGCCGATGACCCGGTGGTACCACAGCCACGCTTCCGGATTGATCGGCTCACCCACGCTTCCCAGCAGGCGCAGGCTGGACAGATCGTGCTTGTTGGGCCAATCGTCGCCGGCCCGGATGAGGGCGCGGATCGCGGTGGGGGCCGTGTAGAACACCGTCACGCCGTGGCGCTCCACGATGTCCCAGAAGCGGTCCGGCTCCGGGTAGGTCGGCGCACCCTCGTACATCAACACGGTCGCCCCGGCGGCCAGCGGACCATACACGATGTACGTATGGCCGGTGACCCACCCGACGTCGGCCGTGCACCAGTAGATGTCCTCCGGTTTGATGTCGAAAACCCACTGCGTCGTCAGCTTCGCCCACAGCATGTACCCCGCTGTACCGTGCTGGATGCCCTTGGGCTTGCCCGTCGATCCACTCGTGTAGAGAACATACAGCGGGTGCTCGGCTTCAACCATCTCGGGAGGACAAATCGCCGAAGCGTCTTCGGTCAGGAGGCTCCAGTCATGATCCCGGCCGGGATGCATGGGCACATCCTCTCCCGTGCGCCGCAGAACCACCAC
>JBFIJP010000287.1:0-5494 GCA_041600695.1 Thermoplasmatota archaeon
ACCAGCGGCGCCGTGTCGGTCAGCCACAACGTCATCGATCAAATCGAGAAGGTCGGCATCGACATGGCCACCGGCGGAACCACCCTGGTGGACAACACCGTCACGACCAACGGCATCGGCGGCTGCCTGTCCTGGTTACCCTGCCGCTGGGATGTGCGCCTGCGCCAGGCGCCCACCGAGGTGATCGGGGGCACCTACGGCGTGGCCGATTTCGGCTTCGACACCGACAGCGTGCTCGACATGGACGACACACTCGTCCAGTTCGCCGCCACCGGCGTGCGGGTTGCAGCGGGCGTGCTCAACGCCAACGGCCTGACCGTCACCGACGCGCCGACGGCCGCCATCTCGGCCACTGGCAGCAGCCTCGACCTGTCGGCACTGACCCTGCTGCGCGGCACCGTGGGGCTCTCGGCCTCCAACGGCGGCGGCAAGATGGAGGACTGCCGCATCAGCGGCTTCACCACCGGCTTGTTCTCCGCCAGCGCCAGCTTCACCCGCATCGGTCACTGCGCCTTTACGAACAACGGCAACGGCCTGCACGTCACCGGCGGCCAGTTGACCCAGGTGTTTGACAGCGTTTTGGCAGACAACAACATCGGGGCCAAGCGCATGGTGAGCGGCTCCCTGTTCATCAAGAACTCCCACTTGCTGGGCAACACTGATGCCGCCGTCGAACACACCGGCGATGGCAGCGTCATGAGTACCGACAACTACTGGGGAGGCTCCGCACCGCCCACCTGCGGCGGTGGCGCAAAGAACTGTCTCCGGGGCAACGTGCTGGCGTTCTCGCCGCTGGCCAACCCCATCGCCGGGGTAGGGCCAATCACGGTTTGACCCGAGACCCGGGGGCGCCCGACGGATCACCCAGGCGTCGGGCGCCCCCACCACCGCTGCCATGCTGCATGCCGCAATGCCGCAATGCCGCAACGCCTAACTGCGCGGCGGCGGGCTCGCGGAGCATGTACCTGCGCGCCTTGCTGCTGGCGACCCTCGCCGCCAGCCTGAGTCTGGCCGGCTGCCTAAGCCATGAAGAGGCCCTCGAACTGGTCTCCGCTGACCCGGTTCCGTTCCTCGGCTACGAAGTGCCCGAGCCCGACCTGGACCTCGAACTCATTGAGGAAGCCTTCACGCTTGCCGGCGCGATCCCTGAGGTCGAGCTATACGTGCGCGTGGTGCGCCCAGCCGGCGAGGGACCCTTCCCGGTCATCGCCCAGTTCACGCCGTACACGGCGCCTGGCGAAAACCCCGCCATCGATGCGTTGCTGGAGCCGGCCGTCGGCAACAACAACGGTCGCTTTGACACGGAATTCGTGCGCCGCGGCTACGCGTTTGCTTACGGAGACGTGCGGGGCACCGGCGACTCCACCGGTTGCCTGGACCTGCGGGGCGACGGCGACATTGCGGATCTCTTCGAGTTCACCGAGTGGCTCGGCACGCAGAGCTGGTCGACCGGCAAGGTGGGCTTCATCGGCGGCAGCTACCCGGGCAGCGAGGCCCACATGGCCGCCATCGCGGGCAACGAGCACGTCGCTGCCGTGGTCCCCGTGGTCGCCTCCACGAGTTTCTACCACTACCACCACAACGACGGCGTTCCCTACGCGGGCCAGCACAGCCTCGGCGGAACCAACTTCGGCTACACCCAGGAGGGTATGTCGCCGACGCTGAACCCCGACTCGGCGGCGGCCAAGCTGGCCGGCCAAGGCGATTGCCCGCATGTGGAGAACGCCTTCGTGCGCGGCGGCATGGACCAGACCGGCACCTACGATGATTGGTGGGCCGAGCGCAACCTGCGCGACCGCGCCGCCAACATCACGGTCCCTGTCCTGATGGGCCAGGGACTGGCGGACTGGAACGTGAAGCCGGACCACATCGCGACGTGGTTCAACGACCTTCCCGGCGCCGCGGCCGGCGCGCCCAAGACGCTGATTGCAGGTCAGTGGGGCCACGCCTACCCGGCCGACGCGGACGGCGCATACGGCGCCTGGTGGCCCTACGCTGCCGCGTTCTTCGACACCTTCGTCAAGGGCATTGACACCGGGATGTTCCAGACCGACGTTGCCTGGGTGCAGGACAACGACAACAACTGGCACCGCAGCGCGACCTGGCCGCTCAACGCGCCCGGCCTGAGGTTCGGGCTGCACCCCGAGGGCAAGATGGCGCCCGGACTGCACGAGGAACCGGCCACCGGAATGTGGAACGCCTGCGCCCGCTCGGCACCCATGGGCGCCGACCGCGGCAATGCCGGATTCTACGCTCGCAGCGCGGCCGATTCCCGGCTGCCGCCTCCGCCGGCGACCTGCGAGGGCGAGCAGATCGTCTTCGAGACGGCGCCGTTCGAGGAGGACACGCTGCTCTCCGGCGTCGGACTGCTCAACATCACCATCCGCCCGGTCGACGGGCAGGAACTCATCCACTTGGTGGCGGTCCTGGAAGTCGTCGACTCTGCGGGGGCCGTCCGCGAGAATTACGGTTACCTGAACCCAGTCTTCCGCAACGGCCTCGACAACCCGCAGCCCATCGGCTCGGAGCCCATGGCTGTCACCATCGACCTGTACCCGCAGGAAGATCTCGTGAAGGCCGGCCAGAGCCTGCGCCTGACCCTCCGCAGCCATGACAACGGCCGCACGGTGGAGTCCTTCGAGGACGGCGCCATCGAACTGGACCTCGTGGGAGCCAGCCTGTTCCTGCCCACGCGCCCCGCCGACCTGCAAGGCGTCCGGCTGGGACAGTAAGCTGCGCGGCGGGATGGCGGGCGGCGGTGCCACCGGCGCCCCGTCGCCCGCCAGGCCGCGAGTATTCATTCGCCTAGCTTCGCCTTGCGCTCACTTTCTGGAGGGCCTCATCCCAGTGGGACCGCTCCACGCGGGCCGCGGCGACGGCGGCCTCGTCCTCGGGGTCGCCGCCCCGTTCGACGAAGTCACGGATGGCCAGCAGGCTAGCCTCGTGGACAACGGCTGCCAATTCGGCACCGCTCCAGCCGTCGGTGTCCTTGGAGTAGGCAGCGGCGTCGAGTCCGTCCGCCAGCGGCAGTCGACCGCCGTGAATGGTCAGGATCGCCGCGCGCGCAGCCTCGTCGGGAAGCGGGATTTCCACCAGCCGGTCGAATCGGCCGGGACGCAACAGTGCATCGTCCAGCAAATCCCGCCGGTTCGTGGCGCCGATGACGACGACGCCCCGCAGCGCCTCCAGGCCATCCAACTCCGTTAGGAACTGGCCCACCACGCGCTCGGTGACGCCGCTGTCAAAATGGCCACCGCGCCGGGGCACCAGCGCGTCCACCTCGTCCATGAAGACGATGCATGGCGCATTCTGCCGGGCCTTGCGGAAAACCTCCCGCACGCCGCGCTCCGACTCGCCGACCCACTTGGACAGCAATTCGGGTCCTTTGATGCCGATGAAGTTGACGCCGCTCTCGGTTGCCAGCGCCTTAGCCAGCAGCGTCTTGCCGGTGCCAGGCGGCCCATGCAGGAGAACCCCCCGCGGCACCTCGGCCTTCATGTGACTGTACAGCGCGCCGTAGCGCAGCGGCCACTCGACAGCTTCAGCCAGCTCCTGGCGGGGCGCCTCCAGGCCGCCGACCTCGCTCCAACGGACGTTGGGTGTCTCAATGGCAACCTCCCGCATGGCGCTGGGGCTGAGACCGGTGAACGCGCGCTCAAGATCCTCGCGCGTCACTTCCAGCTTGGCCAGTACCTCGGGCGCGACCTCGTCCTTGTCCAAGTCGATCTCGGGTAGCAGGCGGCGCACCGCCTCCATGGCCGATTCGCGAGCCAGGCTGGCCAGATCGGCGCCGACGTAGCCGTGCGTGCGGTCAGCCAAGTCCTCCAAATCCACCTCGTCGGCGAGGGGCATGCCGCGGGTGTGGACCTGCAGGATCTGTAACCGACCGTCGCGGTCCGGCACACCGATCTCGATCTCGCGGTCGAAGCGGCCGGGCCGTCGCAGCGCGGGGTCGATGGCGTCGGGGCGGTTGGTGGCGGCGATGACGACGACGCGGCCGCGTTCCTCCAGGCCGTCCATCAGCGCGAGCAGTTGGGCCACGACGCGGCGTTCGGTCTCGCCTGGCGTGTCGTCGCGCTTGGGTGCGATGGCGTCCAGCTCGTCCAGGAAAAGGATCGCTGGCGCCTGGCTGCGCGCCTGCTCGAAGACGTCGCGCAGGTTCTCCTCCGACTGGCCGTGGAACTTGCTCATGATCTCGGGGCCGCCGATGTGGAAGAAGCTGCTCTGGGTCTCGTTGGCGACCGCCTTGGCCAGCAGCGTCTTGCCGGTACCCGGGGGACCGTGCAGGAGGACGCCCTTGGGCGCATCGACGCCGAGCTTGCGGAATACCTCCGGGTGCCTCAGCGGGAGTTCGATCATTTCCCGCACGCGCCGCACCTCTTCCCGCAGCCCGCCGATGTCTTCGTAGGTCACGCGAGGCATGCCGTCGGCGGCGCCGGTGGCCGGTTTGTCGCTGACGGAAATCTGGGTCGCGGGCGCCACCAGGACCGCCTCGGCCCGGGGTTCATGGTCGGCGACCACCAAATCCACCTGGTGCCCCATCACCTGCAGGCGGAGGGTGTCTCCGCGTGTGACCGGTCGGCCAACCACGTGGTCGCGCACGAGCGCCTGGATGTCGAACGGACCCACGGGTTCGACGGCGGGGGCGACGGTGATGCGTTGGGCCGGGGCCACTTGGACGCGGCGCACCTCAACCCGGTCATCGAGGCCGGCGCCGGCGTTGTAGCGCGTGGTGCCGTCGATGCGTACGGTGCCTGTGCATGCATCGTCGGGGTAGCCGGGATACACGCTGGCTACGGTGCGGCGCTCGCCCTGGATCGTGACGACGTCACCGGTCTTCACGCCGAGGGCCGCGGCTGCCTCCGGATCAAGACGTGCGACGGCTCGGCCGACATCCTGGGGTCGGGCTTTCTGGACGCGCAGGGTTAGCATCTCGCTGTACTCGATTTGTCTTGTCATGGTTCACCTCCGGCTCGTCGGAGAGCTTCGGGTGGCAGGGGAAATGCCAGGGAAAGGGCAGGGAAAGGCGGGCAAAGGCGACGGAGATGGGCAGCGCAGCACGGCGCCGCTGCTCGGGGACTCAACGGGACGGCCCCTAGTCACTCGGGGCTGGCGCCAGCGTCGGCCCAGGCGGGCCCGCTGCGGCGCCTCGCGGCGCGCCTACCGGATCTTCAGTTTCTTGCCCTGGGGCTTTGCCGGCGTGGCCAGCGGCACGCTCAGTTCGAGGATGCCGTTGTTGTAACGGGCATCGCCGCCGTCCGGGTTGAGCTCCACGTTGACCGGTATCTCGGCGCGGTACTTCCAGGGGCTTCCGGTGGCTTCGATCCGGATGCGGTCCGGCAGCGTCTCCACCTCAATGTCCTTCTTGTCGATGCCCGGCAGTTCTGCCGTCACGCGAAGGACGTTGTTCTCTTCGTCCAGCACCGTCGTGCAGAACGGTTCCCGCCAGCCGTCCTCAAGGGCCTTGCTGGTCTGGGAAACGTTTCCGAACGGG
>JBFIJP010000288.1:0-5486 GCA_041600695.1 Thermoplasmatota archaeon
AATGATTCCCAGCGCGGAGGAGCATTCGATGAAGCCCTTGAAGGCGAACTCCTGGAAGTAGGGTGCCGTGGAAGGATCTGCTTCCAGTCGGATCGTGATCGGCTTGGGCGTGCTCACGCCGGCCTCCACTTCTGCGTTCACCTGGGCAGCGGTGTAGCCGGCCTTGGAGGCGCGCAGGAAGTACGTCCCCGGAGGCACCTTGCTGAAGCCGAAAGCGCCGCCGAGATTCGTGGTCGTGGTCAGCGGAGCGCCGTCCGGCACGAGAACCTCGACGGTAACATTGGCCAGCGGCCGGATGGCGGCGTCAACGACGACGCCACGGATGACGCCAGTGTCCTTGGTGGCCGTTACCTGGAGGTCACCCAGGGCCGGGTCGGTGGCTTCCAACTCCTTGGAGCCACTGTCCGAACACCCGGCCAAAACGGTTGCGAGCAGGATCGCGACGGCTAGCCCGACGCGGGGCCTGATGAGCTTCATGAGCCTTGAGGCGAGGTACGGGAGCTTAACGTTTCTTGTCATGCTACCCGCGGATCGCGTGCCGTGCGAGCGCTACGGCCGGCGGGCCAGCCCAACCGCGACCACGGCGAGCGCGGCCAGGAGTATCGCGATGCCGGGGGCTGGAGCTTCCTTGCCGCCCGCTAGGGAGGTGGTTACCAGGCCGTCCAGGGTGACGGCAGTGGCGGTGCGGCCATCCAGATCCAGCAGGGCGGTTGCGTTGGCCCAAGATCCGGACAGGTCGGACACTGCCAGCGCGAAGGCAAGTTTTCCCTGCGAGGGGGCGGCGGACCACACCCACGTGTATTCGACGTTGGCAGGATCCGCCCGGTGCGAATGGATGGGCTCGTGCCCGGTGGCCCACGCCTCGTAGCCCTGATGGGTTTTGACGAGCTCAAAGGCTGCCTCCGGCGTGCCGCCCAGCGTGACCGAATCCGAATCAATTCCGGCGGGCCCCCAGGGGGTGGTTGCCCGCGCGCCGAGCACAATCCGGTCTCCCACCAAGTCGGGTTTCAGGTATTCAATACGCACCGGATTGAAGACGCTCCACTCCAGCCGCGGGCGGTGGTCATCGCTGCTGTGGTGCCGTACCACGTTCGGCATCAGGTAGCCAGACGTCGGCCCAGGACAAACGGAATCCATCCACACGTCCACCCGGACATTGTAGCCCCGGTCCTGGCGCAGAAGCTGCTGCTCCAGCGCCAGATTGACAGGGATTTCGTAGACCCTCCTGCCATCGACGTCGTTGGACTGGGCGGCTCCCGGCGTCATGCCTGTCGGATCAAGGAAGATCTGACCCGAGTCGCCACTGGCAACGAGTTCACCCATCTCGTAGGCCTCGTCGTTCACGCTGATGTTGTCCCCCGATCGGACCGTGACGGTAACATGGATGGCAGGCACAAACAAGGGTAGTTGGCCGCCGCCGCCAGCGCCCGCCAAGGCGCCAGCCTGCGTCTCCAGATACCACACCACCCGGGCCGTTTGGTTACCATCGAGCATCGCATCGTAGCCGAGGCCCCGCCCCGGCGATTCTGCCAGGTCGCCGCCGCTTGCGTAATCAACGGACCCCCAGGAGCCGTAGCCGTACAACGTGTGCAGGCTTTGGCTGGCCAGTGTGGTAACCGGGTTTTCGGGTGCACATGCGCTGGTCCAGGCGACGCCACCACCCTCGCTTACGTCATAGCCCCGCGGGGGGCTTTCGGGCGTAATCGGGAAATCTGCCATGCCATTCAGGTGGAAATAGAGAACCGACGGCGTTGACGCGGTGGGGTTTCGAAGTCCGGCTTCCTGCGCCGCCGCTGGCGCTGATACCAGTGCGCCCACAACCAGAATGATCCACAGTCGCATGCCGGGCGGCATCACTGGTGCCGGTCATAAGCAGCATGGTCACTTTGCTGATGGCCGCGCCAGGTACCGGCCAAGCGGCAGCCCACGGCGCCCGGAGCGCGGTGAGCGACTGCCCGAACCAGCATGGCCCCGGATGCGCGTCGCCGGGACATGGGTCGGGGTAGCCCAATCGAATCTCAAAAAAGGGAACGGGATGGAAGGGGAGGGGGAAGAGGATTCGGGCCGGTCTACTGCCGGCGGCGCATGGCCACGAGGGCCGCGCCCAGGATGCCGAGCAATGCGATCAGACCGACGCCGGGACTGTCCTTGTCGCCGGAGTCGGTGCCGACACCCGCAACTTCCTTGCCGTCGTCAGCGAAGGCCACGTTCTTGCCGATCTCGAAGGCAGCCTTGCCCGTCGCCTGCGCCGTGTGCTGGTCGTTCCAGACCTCGACGTTGACGTTGTAGACACCCTTCTGGGCGGCGTCCTGCTTGTAGGGCCAGACGTAGGTCACGTCCACGGGCTCCTGGTGGAAGAAGTGCTCGTGGTGGCGCTGGACGAAGGCGGCGCGAGCCAGGCTTGCAGCCGGGGTGGGGCCTTCGACGCCGATGGTGATTCCGCCGGGCTGTTCGTCGACATCGTAGTTGCCCCAGGGGCTGTTCATGCTGGTGTGGATGACCAGCTCGTCACCGACGAACTGCGGGTGGATGTACTCGATGCGAATCGGGTTCATGACCGCCAGATCGATGCGGGGGCGGAATTCGGGGCTTGTGTGGACGCGCACCAGGTTGGGCATGAAGTAGCCGTTATCGGGGTCCGTGCAATCAGGGATGCCGTCGGTGTAGACGTCAATGCGCAGATTGTACGAGTCGTCGCGGGTGATCGTGTCACCCTCGAACGTCAACGGGATGGCGAATTCGTAGATGTGCTTGCCATTCGGGCCCGGCTGGGCGGCGATGGCGCCCTCCTGGCCGCTGCCGAAGGGATCCAGGTGGTAGGCGGGCGTTTCGCCGCGGGCGATGATGGAGCCGGCGTTGAAGGCCTCGTCTCCGACGCTCACGTCGTCACCCGAGCGGATGGTCGCACGGACCTTGACGC
Source organism: Thermoplasmatota archaeon (assembly GCA_041600695.1). Classification (GTDB taxonomy): domain Archaea; phylum Thermoplasmatota; class E2; order JACPAO01; family JAHFTW01; genus JBFJVP01. The sequence goes on from JBFIJP010000288.1 coordinate 2,921, forward strand.
TGGGAACGATGACGGGTGCCGTATTGGGGTCCTGGCCGCCGGGATCGTTCTCGCCAGCGGAGACTTGGGTCTCAAGGTACCAGTAGACCGTGGACTGGAAGCCGGTGTCGAGCTTCGCGTCGAAGGAAATGCCGCGCTCCTTGTGGTAGCGGGGGCCGCCGTTCTCTTCGAAGTCGTACTCCACGTAGCCGGGCGTCGAGTAGCCGTAGTAGGTGTGGAAGTCATTGCTAGTCAGGCTTCCCGTGGGCAATTCGGGCACGCACGATGTGCTCGTGGTCGCGCCGCCGTAGGCCTCACCCTTCTGGTAGCGGTCGTCCGGGGGCTGGGTGTTGATGGGGAAGTCCTGGATGCCGTCGATGTGCATCCACAGCGTGGTGGGAGTGGAGACGTTTGGGTTCTTGATGCCCAGATCTCCCGTCTGCGCGCTGCCCGTGGGCAGTACGCCCACGATGAACAGGCTGGCCAGGCCGAGGATGAGCATCCGACGGAGAGGTACCATTGGAATCGATCCTTCACGACGAGCGCCGATCCTTAACCCTTGTGGCTGCCTAGTTCCAATGTTTGGCACCGGCGGGGCTGGCGCGCAAGTCGCCGAGGGGGTCCCGCGGCCCATGGGCCCCAACAGGGTTGAGGGGGGTTCAAGGCGATGGCCCTGGAAGGGTCGATGGGGGCCCGGGGCAGGCCCCCTTTTTCAATTAGTGGAACCAGATTTGGGAGCGGGCCATTCACGTCCCGCGCCGCCGGCGGGCGACCAGGCTGGCACCGGCCAGCGCCACGAGGATTGCCGGGCCGGGGCCGGGGCTCTCCTGCCGTTCCACGACGGCCGGTGGCTTGCCATTCTTCCCGATCTCGAAGGTCTCGGTGGCCACGGCACGGCCCGTCTGTTGATCATTGGAGGCCTCGACCGTAATCCGGTAGATGCCGCCGCTGGCTCCGTCCTGGAGGTACGGCCACACGTAGGTGACATCGACGGGCTCCTGGTGGAAGTGGTGGTCGTGGTGGCGCTGCACGAAAGCAGCCTGTGCGAGGCGTGTCGCGCTGGTCGGGCCGGCAATGGACACGGCAATGCCCCCGGGCACGCCGTAGGGTCCGTCCGTCTCCGCCACATCGTAGTTGCCCCAGGGGCTGTTCATGCTGGTGTGGATCACCAGTTCGTCGCCGATGAACTGGGGGTGAAGGTACTCGATGCGCACCGGGTTGAGCGTGGCCAGTTCGATGCGCGGCCGGAATTCCGGGCTCGTGTGGACGCGCACCACGTTGGGCATGGCGTACCCGGCGCTGGGGTCCTCGCAGGAGGGTGCCTCCATGTAGACGTCGATGCGGAGGTTGTAGGCCTCGTCGCGTGTGATGCGACTGGCTTCGAAGGCCAGCGGTACGGCGAATTCGTACACGTAGCGGTCGCCGCTAGCGTGACCAGCCAGCGTTCCGTCAACCCCGCTGCCTGCGGGGTCAAGCAGCAGCGGGCCGATCTTGCCCTGAGCAATCACCGCGCCGCTGTTGAACGCCTCGTCGCCGACGCCCACCTCGTCGCCGGAGCGCATCGTCGCACGCACCGAAACCTGGGGCACCGGCAGCGGCGCTCCATTGAGCTGGGAGCCGGGGCCGTTGCTTGACGAGGCCTGGGTTTCCATGTACCAGTACACGGTGGACGGGTACGACGTGTCGAGTTCCACATCGAAGCTGATGCCCCGCTCCTTGTGGTAGCGGGGCTTGCCCTGCTCCGAGTAGTCGTATTCGACGTACCCGGGCGTGGAGTAGCCGTAGTAGGTGTGGTACTCCACGTTGTCCATACTGGTTGTGGGTATGTCGGCGGGCAGGCAGGACAGGCTGCTGGTCGACAACCCAAACGGTTCGCTGGTCTGGTAGCGGTCGTCCGGGGGCTGCGTGTTGATGGGGAAGTCTTGGATGCCGTCAATGTGCATGTACAGGGTTGTGGGCGCGGACGCCGTCGGGTTCTGGATGACTGGAGACGCCTGGGCGGCGTTGGCGAGGAGGGCGAATAGAAGGGCAGTGGCAGCGACGCGGAACATGGTAACCGACACCAACCCCCTGCGCCGCTTATTATCCCCTTTGGCCGCATGGGCCGAAAGTTGAGTGATGCGCCTAGATGCCCCGCGGGGGAGTCCTGCGTGCGGCGCCCGGCGGGTGGGGATGGGGGTATGTAGCCACCGTTTGGCGCCTTGACGGCTGGCCAGCCCGCGCCTGGGCCCGAGACGTGGCCGATGGGCGGCGCGACGGACCGGGCCATTGGCCGTTGGGCGAAGGGGCTGCGCCGATGGCGGGACCCGACCCCGGGCCCGTACGGACCCCCGCCGACGATTGGCCGATCGGCCAAGCCGATCGACCTGGCCGGATTAGCTTTGGAAGGCCCTGGGGGTCCGTTCCCGAGGGCCCCCCGAGCATTGGCCGAATCGCTTCGCGAACCGGCCTGGCCTGGCCGGCCCGGTTACCCTTTCACGACGCACATCGGCCGTAGCCGGGCGGCCTTGCGCGCGATTCCTGCCGTCTCGACGCTCCCCACCCTGGGGGCTCCGCCCCCAAGGGTCCCCCCGAGGATTGGCCGATC
>JBFIJP010000289.1:0-5479 GCA_041600695.1 Thermoplasmatota archaeon
AGATGCCTACTGTTTTCGGGGACAGCTCCCGCGAGCGATCCTGCGATGCTTGTCGTGCCATTGCCAATTCCACCGATGGTGTCCCCTGGGACAGGGGTAAACTGGCCGGCCAACGATGCCTTCATAATAACGTTGCCCACGAGGCTGGACCCTGCCTCCGGCGTCCAGATGGGGAACCGGACAGGGTCGGCCGGGCCGGCGGCCGGGCAGACGGGGCCTGGACAGGCGGCCGAGAACGGAGGCATGTGGCGGTGTGGGGCTGGCGCGCCTGCCGAGCCTGCGTGCGGCCCTCGGGAGGATTCGGGCCCGCCGGGGCGCCCATCCCTGGACCACATCGTGCAGGGCGTCGGGCGGGCTGGAACCGGACGGGAGCGCAGCGGAGGGCGGCGCCGGGCCCCGGTCGTGGGCAGGGGCCAGGGCGCGTGGGTGAGCACAACGAAGCGCCGCGACCTCCTGTCTGCTCGCGTTGGACACCGTGTGGGGCGCGGTACGGCAGGGTGCTGGCCATGACCGCCCCTCTCTGATGGGGCGGCACCCGACGACGCGCCCGGCCAAGGCGAGGATTTGGCCCGCCGACTCCGGCGGCGGCTAGGGAGGGCGCCATCGCCTTGGCCCCAAGCCACTGCTGCCGGGCAACGGGCACTGGCCGAGCACATGCGACTGAACGATAAACTCCATTCGAGGCAAAACATGATGAATAAAAGTCACTTTGCGGAAACATCAGCGCATGGGGCCCCGCCAGAGCGGGGGCGCCCGGGCGCCGATGCGAACTCTGCCCCCATCGAGGCCGAAATCATGCTGCGATCCACCATTTTGCTCATTCTCCTGACCACGGCCACGCTTGGGGTTGCCACGCCCGGCCCCCAGGCGGCGTTGGCTGACCTGCACCTTAGGATCGGAGATTTGGGGGAGCCCGTTTTCCTCCAACCCGCCGATCCCCGATCCCCCGCTGCCGCTGCGCTGGATCCGGAGGCAAGCCGAGGGCTCTATGTGGCGCAGCTTTCCAACGGAGCCGTCCTGAATCTGGTTTGGCGGGATGGAACCGGCCTCGGAGTCATCAGCCACGAGGGACGGATCCAGTGGGTGCAGGTGGACGGAGCGAGCCTGGTCTCGGCCCCATCCGCGCCAGCCGATGGCCAAATTGTTGACGTTGAATTTGAGGCATCATCCGACTTGGTCCTTCCAGCCGAGAGAGATGGACGACTGCAACTCATGATCGACGGCGATGTGGCATTCCGGGAATCGTTTGGCGCCGCCGCAGAGGCCCACCAATTGGCCATCCTTCACCTGGTGGCCGGAATCTTTGCAGCGCAATTCCAAATCGTCATCGAGGTTGTGCAGCAGCATGTGTGGGATGCCCCCATCCCGGGAACCCGCCCCGGTAGTTGCGGGAATGTTTTCACTCCCTGGAGACTCCATTGGGAAAGCGTGGCGCCGACGACGAGCGACCCGCGGGAGGCATCCCATTTGTTCACGGGGCTTGATCTCGGGGCGGCCTTGGGTTGCGCCTACACCGGACAATTGGAAAGTTCGGCGGCCTACGGGTTGCACAAATCCCGCCCCGCCGCCGACGATTGGCTGCTTACCATGCGGGAGGTGCTCGTGACGGCTCATGAATTGGGTCATAATTTTGGCGGCCGCCACGACCGCGCCGCGCCGACGCCTGGAGGGCCCGTCATGATCAGTGGGCCCTGCACGCTGACCACGGTCGCCACCATCATGCATCCGTGCTCCAGCCTGGCGCTGCTCCCCGTTTTCTCGGACGCCCATGGCCAGGCCATTTTCGCAGAGCGCCAGATCATGAAGGACGGAGGCAACGCCCCCCATATGGCTGCCTTTGCAGCGTCGCGAATCTAGGCCCCCGGCCTCCGCCGCGTCCCTGTAGAATCTGCCGCAACGTCCGGCGACCCGCCCGGCCACGACGACGGCGAGGGAGCAGCGTCATGCTGCCTCGCCTTCGTGCCCCACCGCGCACCGCTGTGCCACGGCCCCTGCGGCCCAACCCCTCCGCCGCCCCTGGCGGAGCTGTGGGCTTGTCGGCTGACGGCTACCACGGCCCTTTGGCACACAACGCTGCCAGGAAATCTCAACCGAGCGGCCTGTAGCCGGCGCGGACTTGGCCCGTGGTGGCCCGGTGACCCGTAGATACCGGCCGTTGGCTGGCAACTTCATAAGGAGCCGGGACGAACAAGCCATAATGGCCCGACCGCCCGAAGAGAATCCTCGGGCAACCTTCGTCGTACGCATGGCGCTGACGCTAGTTTTCGCGGATCTGGCCATTCTCGCATCCATCCCCCTCTGGAAGGGCCGAGATACACTTGGCAACGGTCTCTTCCAGGCGGCCAGCGGCTACTTGATTGCTGCCCTCGCGGCCTACCTGTTGGCCCGGCGCGGCAACGCCGAAATCGCGGCAAACCTCGTCGTCGGCGGCATGGCCGTGGGCACGTGGGCTTACGCGCTGTTGCAATGGCGTATGGAGCCCCTGGCTGTGAGCGTCATCGGAGTAGGCCTCACGTCATTCCTGTCTGCGGTGCTGATCACCCCCCGCGCCGCCGCTGCCGTGGGCATCGGCAATCTGGCGGGAGTATCCGTGTTGGCAGGCGTATCGGGGCGTTTCGATGTCCTCACAGGGGAAGTTTTCGTGCATCTGTTTGCTTTCGGCGCGCTCGGGTTTGCGGCAGCCTTGCTGCGCCACCAGGATCTCCACCGCATCACTTCCGCGACCGACGACATCGTCGCCCATTTGGCCGAACTCGACGCCGTCGTAGCGTCCGGGCGCGACGGATTGGCGGTCTTGGACGACTCGCAGCGCATCGTCCGCTGCAATGAGGCCTTCACCAGATTGCTGGACATCACGGAGTCACCAGTCGGGACGCATTTGGTGGATCATGTTCGCGCTCCAGACCTCGAACGCCAACTTACGCGATCGGTGGTGGAACGCCTTGAGCTCGAATGGGAGTGCGTGATTCCAACCGACCCGCCTCGGCACATCGAGATGCGCCTGGCCCCTTTGAACGTCGACCGCCGTCGCAACTGGCTCGTGGCCACCTTCGAGGACGTGACGCGCCGCAAGGAGGCCGAAGAGGCGCGCCGGGAGGCAGCGGCGCGAGCAAGGCAGGTCGTCGTCAACATCGTTTCCCACGAGTTGCGCACGCCGCTGACGCCGCTGATGCTCGACTTGCACATGCTCAAGAATGAACTCCTGGGCCCTCTCAATGACCGGCAAAAATCCACGTTGGCCCGCATGGATGGCCCACTCCAGAGGCTGATGGGCGTGTTGGGGAGCATTAGCCGATTCACTCGCATGCAAGGCGCCGGCACCGGCTCACCACGGGTTTGCCGGGTGGCCGAGACGCTTGGCAAGCTTGACCCGGAAGTCGTAGCCAAGGTCGAAGCGCTGATCGCGGCCGAAGATTCGGTCGTGTGCGACCCACAGGTGCTGCGAGAAGTCCTGGCAGCCGTCCTGGAGTTGGCCCTGAAACAACCCCCCGTGCGCGTTTGGATGTTCGAACGAAGGGGAGAAATTCACGTGCGGGGCGGACGTCACGACGGTGCGCTTGACACGCCTCCAGATCCCTTCGCCAGCGACGACCCGCCGGACGATTTTCACCGTTCCCTGGTTCTCTTCATGGTGAGCCTGGCCATCCAGGCAAACGACGGCCGAGTTACCGCCGGGCAGTCACCGGGCGGCATCCATGTTTGCATCACGCTGCCGGCGCCCACCCGACAACCGTCCCCGCCCGCATGACCGGATCACTTGGCTGGCTGCCGGACGTTGAAAGCGAGGGCCCGCTCGATCCACGCGCGCAACTGATCATCGTCGGCGACACCCTCCGCCGACACGTACAGCATCCCCCGCATCGGCTTGCCCGTGAAATCCATCGGCCGGGTGTGGGGCTCCGCCAGCGCCGCCTCGGCATCCTCGCCCATGCGCAGCATCAGATCGTCGCCCACGATGCCGTAGGTCATGTGGCCGCGGTGCATGAAGCACAGGCCCCCGAACATCTTGCGTTCTACCCACGCGACGCCGCGGGGTGTCGCGTCGCGGATGCGTTGGGCGAGTCCTTCATCGTAGGCCACGCACGAGTCATCCAGGCGGGGGTGAAGAGGGTGCCGAGGGGGGCTGCGGCTGGCGGGGGCAGGGAGTCACGGCGCCTGAATTAGCCCGCTCCCGGCCGCGTCAGCCAGAAATGCCAGAGGCATTGCGGGCCATTCGGCGCTGACCGCAATGGCTACCACAAGACGGCGCTTACGCCTAGGGTTGTCGGTTTCTTCATGGTTACTGGAGCTGGGTGACAGTGGCGGTGCCGTCAGAATGAATGGCTACCCGGCCATGGTGATAGGTGATGAAATTCGTGGGGTCCAGGACCGCCCGGAACGATTGTTCATAGTCGCCTGGGGGCCCGCCAATCCTAAACCAGAAGGTGGCGCCGTGCGGGCCCGCCTTGACGACTTGACGATGATTGGGTACGAGTTCGGTTGATTCCGTGGTGCCGAGCCATCCAAACACGGGCGTACCTGCCGGAGCATCCACGTGTAGCGAGATGGTTGAATTTCCATGGCTTGCCCATTGGACGCGGGCGGGAGTCACGGGCAGAATGCTGATTCTTTCGAGGCCCGATTCGGTGATGCCGAAGACGGCCATTTTATAGTCAACCCATGCCCCGGGTCCCTGGATGATGGCTCCGACGGCGAATTCGTCACCGGCCTCCAATGGCCCGAGGTTGAATGAATTCATGCGTTCGAAGGGTCCAACGCTCGAGCGCTGCGTCGCCGGGTGCCCGCCTGGGCCTGTCAATTGGTAGGCGCCGACTTGCACGTCCGCATAGTATTCCACGCCACGAAGCCATACATCGATGTCGCCCCTCGCCCAGCTTGGGCCCAGTTCTACCCAGATTTCAATCGGGTCCAATGGGTCCGGCGTGAACCATCGTTTGTCACTTTCGGCAGGCTCCGCGCAACCGGCCATCAGGATGCAGATTACGAGGACTCCATTGCGAGTCAACGATTATGTTGAGGAGCCGCCCAAGGATTAATGTGTTGGCTGCCCCAGTGAGATAACCATGCCCGGAATGCGGTGCCGACACGGTCTGGCTCTGACGCTAAACTCCTAATCTGACCTTCGAGCCGGTTGGAATCGTTGCAATAAAAAGCGGCGGAGTCGTCTGCGTTATCGACCAAGATGAAAGCAAACGACGCCGCCGCAGGACGTGGGATATCGGCCATGACCTTCGCTTTTTCGGGGCAGGCAGTGCTGGGCCCGTGGACGTTTGGCGATGCGCTTCGGGAGGTTGGTTGGAGTCGCTATGATTCGTTTTTGAGTCAGGAAACGGAGTTGTTTATTCTGCGTGCCCGGGAGCTCGTCAATGCATTTCCAACGTGGCAACGAAGGGCCCAGGTTGGTCGACGCGCAGCTGACGAGAGAGTGATTCTGTTGTCGTTGATTCTCCGTCAATATTTTGCTGCTTCATACCGCCGA
>JBFIJP010000290.1:0-5436 GCA_041600695.1 Thermoplasmatota archaeon
ACGCCTGCCCCGTACACCAGCGCGGGCTTGTTGGCCTGCCCAAGGGCCTGGGCCAACGGTTCCAGGTCGGGGGGTGCCGCGAGGCGGGGAAGGGTTGCGGCCCATGGAGCCGATGACGGGGACGCCGATGCCGATGCCGATGCCGATGCCGACGCCGATGCCGAGCCCTTCCCAGGTGGCGCCAGGTCTTCATCCCAGAAGTCGGCGGGCAGGGAGAGCAGCACGGGCCCGGTCGGCGGCGTGGCAGCCAGCCGGTACGCACGCTCCAGCAAATCGGGAACATCCCGGGCCTGGACTGCCTCCCAGGCGGCCTTCACGTGGGGGCGCGCCGTGCCGACAATGTCCCCCGACAACAACGGTTCGTGGAGAAGGTGGCGAGTGTCCTGCTGGCCAACGGTCACCACCATGGGCGTCCGGTTCAGATGGGCGGCCTGGAGTGCTCCCACGGCATTGCCTAGTCCGGGGACGGTGTGCAGGTTCACCAACGCGGGGCGACCCGTTCCCTGAGCGTAGCCGTCGGCCGCGGCGACCACGACCTGTTCATGCAGGCCCAGGACATACCTGCGACGCTCCCCCAGGCCCACCAGGAACGGGATTTCCGTCGAGCCCGGGTTACCGAACACGTGGCGGATGTCGCGCTGGTCCATCCATTGGTTGGCGGCGTCGCGCACCCTCATGGGGTGGCCTCAAGCAGCGGCTCGACAACGAGGTCCGCCACCGGGTGCCCATCCAGCCACCGCAGCAGGTTGGCGACCACGCCCTGGGCGATGCGCTCCTGCGCCTGCTGCGTCACGCCTGCGCCGTGGGGCGTCAGGAGGACGTTGGGGAGGCTCAGGAGGGGGTCGTCAGCCGTCGGCGGCTCCGGGTGGAACACATCAATGGCCGCTCCCGCCAGCCGACCCTTGAGGGCGGCCACCAACGCGTCGCGGTCGATGACTTCGGCGCGAGACGTGTTGACCAGCCGGGCGCCGGGCGGCATCAGCGCCAGCCGGTTGGCATCCACGAGACCCCGCGTGGCCGCGTTGAGCGGAACGTGGATGGTCAGGATGTCACTGGAGGCGAACAAGTCGTCCAGGCTGGCCCGTGTGACGCCCAGCAGTTCCTCCTCTTCCTCGGGCAATGGCTTCTCGTCGGCGTACATGAGTGTCACGCCGAAGGGCAGCAGGCGGGCCGCCACCTCCTGGCCGATGCGCCCCATCCCAAGGATGCCCACCGTCTTGCCCGCCAGGTCCTCGGCGCGCGCCATCCAGGCCGGCAGCGACCATTGCCCTGCGGCAAGGGCGTTGTGGGCAGCGGTGACGGGCCGGAGTAGGGCCAGGATGGACATGACCACATGCTCGGCCACGCTGGACGTGTTGTCGCCCGTGACGACGGCCACGGGAATGTTGCGTTCCCGTGCCGCCTCCAGATCAACGTGGTCGGCGCCCACCCCTGCCACTTGGATGAAGCGGAGTTTGGGAGCCGCCCCGATGGCCTCGCGGGTGAGTGGGAAGAACGCGGTTACCACCAGCACCTCCGCGTCGGGCAGGGAATCGGTGAGCATGTCCGGGCTGGTGACCACGGTCAACTGGTTGTCACCCAGAACGGCGCCCAGTGCTGCAATCTGCTCCTCCAGGCGCTCCGACGGGGGAAGCGCCGCGACGATGTGCGTCATGCAGCGGCAACCCGGCGGCCAGGGATGTGTTTGTAGCCCGATGGATACGGTGGTGGGGCAGCCGTTTCTTCATAAGCCACCCATGGAATGCCGGCCCGTTCGGTGCGCCATGGAGGAATTGCTTATCCAGCACGGCAACGGCAGGGTCAAGGTGGGCTACAAGGCGTCGGCCGCGGACCAGCACGAGTGAGCCGAGACCCCCTTCGACTTCGCGCTGACGGACGCCCAGCGCAAGGACTTGCAGTGGTACCTGGAGCAGTACCTGCTCTACCCGCGAGGCGAGTTCAAAGAGCGCGCCGAGCGCATCGAGAAGCAGATGGTCGCGTGGGGGGAGGCACTGTTTGAGGCGGTGTTCGCCGGGCCGTGCGGCAGGATGTACCACCGCATCCGAGACTTCGGCGCTGCACGGGTGGTGGTGCACGCCAGCGACAATGACGGTGTTGCGATCCCGTGGGAACTGATGCGCTACCCCGACCAAAAGGAGTACGGCATGCTCGCCCACCAGGCGGCGGCGTTCGTTCGCAGCCAGCCCAAGAACCCGGTCGCCACGGTGCCCAACCCTGGCGAACAGCCGTCGCTCAACATCCTCATGGTCATCTGCCGACCCGGGGGCAGCGCCGACGTGCCGTTCCAGACGGTGGTCCGGCCGCTGCTGGAACTGTTCCGGCCCCACCGCAAGCACATCAACCTCGATGTCCTGTCCCCGCCGACGCTGGACCGTCTGGCCCAGGTGCTGGCAGAGAAGCCGGGGTACTACCACATCGTCCACTTCGACGGCCACGGCGTGTACGACGGGGGCCGGCGCGACGGGCAGGGCCAGTTCTACGGCGAGGCCGGCGGTGTCCTGGCGTTCGAGGACGACGACGGCACGGCGCGCATGGTGCCGGGCAAGGAACTCGGCGCGGTGCTGGCGGCCAACAAGGTTCCTGCGGTGCTGCTCAACGCCTGCCAGTCCGGCATGGCGCAGCCCGAAGCCGCCTTCACGTCCGTGGCCAACAACCTGATCGGGGCCGGCGTGCGCGGCGTGGTGGCGATGAGCTACAGCGTCTACGTGCGCACGGCGGTGAAGTTCATGGCCCGGCTCTACCAGGAACTGATTGCCGGGCGCGACCTGGGCCGCGCCGTCACCCTCGCCCGGGAACACCTGCGCCTGGAACCGGAGCGCGAGACCGGCTACGGTCGTGTGGCCCTGCAGGACTGGATGGTGCCGGTCCTGTTCGAGCGGGGCCCCTTCACGGCGCCGATTCCCGACCTGGGCAACCTGAGACTCGACCCCGCCCTCCTGGAGGACCAGCAGGCCTACGCCCAAAGCGAGATCGACACCCCGGACCCGCCCCGCTTCGGCCTGGTCGGCCGCGACGGGCTCGTTCTGGAGATTTGGCGCGCCCTGCGCCGGGAGCACGCGGTGCTCCTGAAGGGCATGGCTGGCGTCGGCAAGACGGAACTCGCCGTCGGCTACGCCCGGTTCCTGGCCGAGACCGGCCAACTGGGCGGACCCATCTTCTTCACCAGTTTCGAGCACCACACGCCGCTCGCGCGGGTCATCGACAGGGTTGGCGCCGTCTTCGGCCCGATCGTCAAGCAGCAGCTTGGAACCGAGTGGGCGCTTCTTGACGGCCCCAAGCGCCGGGCCCTGGCCCTAGACCTGCTCAAGCAGGTGCCCTGCCTGCTGGTGTGGGACAACTTCGAGCCGGTCGCCGGCTTCCCCAAGGGCCAGAAGAGCGACTGGAGCGAGGCGGAACAACAGGAACTGCGGGAGTTCCTGCGCGACCTGCGCGGCGGCCGCAGCCGGGTCCTGGTCACCAGCCGGCGGGACGAACCGGTGCTGGGCCAACTGCGCACCGTCGACGTTACCGGCCTGAAACCCTGGGAAGCCCAGGAACTGGCCGTCGAGGTGCTGCGGGCGGCAGGACTGCAGCCCAAAGAACTGGAGGCGCTGCCCGACTACAGCAAACTCCTCGGCTACCTCGACGGCAACCCGCTGGCGATCCAACTCATCCTGCCCGAACTCAAGCGCCACGACCCGCAAACCCTCCTGACCCAACTCCAGGCGGGCCAGGTGAACATCCAAGCCGACGACGCCGAACAGGGACGATCCCGGTCCCTGTCGGCCAGCCTCAACTACCGCGTGGACGCCCTCGACCCCGAGATGCGCCGCCGGCTGGGGGTGCTGGGAATGTTCCAGGGTTTCGTCTTTACTCCCGTGCTCCAAAACATCTCCCAACAGGACGGCGCCCCGGCCTTTATCGCCGGGCGCGACGCCGCCGCCTGGATGGTTGACCTGGACGCCGCGGCAGAAGTGGGGCTGGTTCGCAAGCTGTTCGGCGGCGGCTACTCCATCCACCCGGCGCTTCCGTGGTTCCTCCACGACTTGATGGAGGAAGCGTTCGGCGGGCAACGGGAATGGTTGACGGGGGCGTACTGCGCGGCGTTGGGGAACTCCGGGTCCGAGTTGACGGTTCTATTCCAGACCAACACCCAAACCGCCGTGACGCTGCTGCGGCTGGAGGAAGCCAACCTGTTGCACGCCCTGCGGCTCGCCAGGCGAACCGACCGGTGGGAGGAGGTCAAGAACGTCCTGTACGGGATCAACAAGTTGTGGAACGTCCAGGGGCGTTGGGCCGAATGGGACCGCCTGCTCACTGAAGTGGAAGCCGACGCCGCTGGAGAGGACGGGGAGGCCCGGCCGGGCCGGGACGACCTCTGGGTGGCGATCCAAGGCCACAAGGCAGAACTGGCCGAGTACCGGCGGGACTTCACCACCGCTAAGAAGGTTCATGAACGGCTGCGGGCCCATTATGGGGGAAAGGGGGACGAACGAAACGAGGCAGTGGTCCTGCACCAACTCGGCAGGATCGCCCAGGAGCGCGGGGACTTCGAGGAGGCCGAGAAGTGGTACCGGCAGAGCCTCGCCATCGAGGAGCGCATCGGCAACGAACACGGCCAAGCAGCGACGCTGCACCAACTCGGCATGATCGCCGAGGAGCGGCGGGACTTCGATGAGGCCGAAACGTGGTACCGGCAGAGCCTCGCCATCGAGGAGCGCATCGGCCACGAACACGGCCAAGCCGCGACGCTGCACCAACTCGGAAACCTCGCCTATCTGCGCAGGGACTTCGGGGAGGCCGAGAAGTGGTACCGGCAGAGCCTCGCGATCAAGGAGCGCATCGGCGACGAACACGGCCAAGCCCAGACCCTTGGCCAGTTGGGCCTGCTCGCAGCAGCCCGCCAGGACTACGCCACCGCCGCACGGCTCTCCCGGCAGGCGGAGGCGGCCTTCACGCGGCTGAACGACCCGCACACGGCGGCGATGGCTCGGGGACATGCAGAGAGGTTGGAAGCGTTGGCGAAGGGTGGGGATGGGGGCGGGTAGGTGGGGGGCAGCCTAGGGCGCCGCACCGGCAGCGCCAGTTAGGCGCGCCGCCGCCACCGCCAACATTAGGCCTGTGATCCACAGGGGCGCGGTGACGACGAGAACCCCGAACAGACTTGGCCCGCCAACGGCCGAAACCACGGCAACAGCGGCGCCCGCAAGCAAGAGCGCTCCCACTGCGCCCGTCGCAATGGCTTGAACCCTGGCGCGGGTGGGGAGGCCGGCGCTGTCGTGGTGGGCGGCGCGGCGAAGGAGGGCGAGGCCGATGAGGACGATGACGAAGGGGACGTAGGCGATCCACAGGCCGAGGGGGAGCCAATCCAAGGCGGTCGTGCGGGGTAGTTGAGGGGCCAGGATGGTGACGAATGGGCCGAGGAGGAGCAGGAACGAGGCGAACTGGAGCGTCAGC
>JBFIJP010000291.1:0-5425 GCA_041600695.1 Thermoplasmatota archaeon
GCTCAACCCCGTGGGCGTTGAAGTCACCCGGTGGACGGCCGAGATCCAGTACGAGACCCCCATCGAGGGCAGCACCATGCTCCAGGTAATTCTGGTCCTGCTGTTGTTCCCGCAAATCATCGGCGCCCTGGCCTATTTCACGCTCTTCTTCCGCCTCACCGACCGTTCGCAGCGATACCGCGTCGCGGTGGTTTCCTGGAGCATCATCGTCTGGTTCAGTTCGTCGTACCTCGCATCCATAGCAGGCTTGTCGGAACTGGACTGGTGGCAGGTGGTCAGCCGGTTCATTGGCCTGGCAGCCGCACTTGCCATCCTGTCCGCCTATGCGCCACCTCCGTGGCTCCAGCGCCGGCTCGGGGTTGAGGCCTTGGAGAAGGACTAGGCGCACGCCTCCAGGCGTCGTGTCTTGGTGTCACCCCGCCCGGGCGGTTCGGCCAAAACCAACCAACTGCGCACATCCTAAGGGATGCAGGCGCCCATGCACCGCTCATGAAACTGCTCCCATGGCTGCTGCTGACCGCCCTGATGGCCGCCGGCTGCGCGCAAACGCCTGTCGATCCTGATGGGTCACCTGCGCCACCCGCGACGCCGAGTCCAGGTACCGGCACGCAGCCAGGCCCAGGTTTTGCACCCCAGCAGGGTTTTGACGAGGACATCAACGGCGACTTGCACCTGATCGGCACCATGGACGTTTGCGAGGATGGATACTGCGTGGAGGCCACCGCCAGTATCGAAGGTGTGCGCTCGTATTACGTTTCAAACCGATGCGTACCACCCCACGATGACAGCATGGAACGCGACGGCGTCGCCGTTCAGCATCGGGAGCCCACGGCCTACTGCGCGGCGTTTGGGCTGCGCGAATGGACGCCCGGCGAGCCAATCAGCTTCCATGACACCTGGGACGCACAGGTCTGGGATGACGAGGCCGGGCAACTGGCTGCGGCCGCCCAGGGCGCCTACCAGTGGACACTTCAGTTCCACGCCTGGGACGCCCCAGACGGTGGGGAACTGCGTAGCCTGGCCGTGACGTTTACGGTCGTTGTTGGCGAAACCTGATCGGCCAAGCTCCGCGCCGTCGCCGGAGTCTTGCGCTGTCGGTCAGGCCCCGGCCACCCCGACAACCCGCGGCGGCGGCCGACGAGTGACCCGCCAGGCGCCATCGGGCCCGTGAGGGAGCGGACCCATCACCATGGCGAACCGACGGTGTCAGGCACCCTAAAAACATGCAAGTCATCGTCGCGCCATGCGTCCCCGAGGGGTACAAACCGATCTGCGTACGTTGGTCGAAGAGGCGGAACCACAGGAACACCCACGGCGGTTGCTGGTCGCGGATCCTGGCGAGTACCGCGTCGAGTACGTGATCAATCCGCACATGGCGGACGCCAACGGGGCCCCCCATGCCATCGACCCGGCCCTGGCGCGGGATCAGTGGGAGGGCCTCATGGACGCTTACCGAGATCTGGGCTGCGACGTACGATGCATCCCGGGCCACCCGGAGCTGCCCGACCAAGTCTTCACCGCCAACGCCCTCTTCAGCGACCCCCGCGACGGCGGCCGCTTCGTGGCCGCGCGCATGGCGCATGAAGCCCGCGCCGCCGAAGTGCCCCTGGCGGCCAAGGCCCTTGAGGCCGAAGGTTACTCGGAGGTTTGCCTGCCGCCGGGCGTTGGGTGCCACGAAGGCGGAGGCGATCTGCTCTGGATGCCCGAGCGCCGGCTGATCCTGGCCGGGCATGGCTTTCGCAGCCACCTGCCTGCCGTGCGGGCCGTCGGCGAATGCCTGGATGCTCCAGTGGTTCCCCTCGAGTTGGTGGACCCGCGATTCTACCACCTCGACACCTGCCTGTCGCCCATCGACCATGAGACGGCGCTCTGGGTTCCGACCGCCTTCACGCCCGAGGCCCAGCAGGCAATCCGGTCCCTGTTTGGCCGCCTGATCGAAGTGCCCGGGCCGGACGCGGAGAAACTCGCCGCCAACGCCCACAGCCCCGACGGCCGGCATGTGATCATTGAACAGGAGTGCCTGCTGACGCGCCGGCTTCTGGATCTTGCCGGCTTCGACCCAGTGCCGGTAGCAACAGGCGAATTCAGGAAATCGGGCGGCTCCGTCAGTTGCCTGCGCCAGATGTTCTGGTAGCACGCGACCCCGGATCACCCGCGGACCGCAACTCTCCGCGATGTGTCCACGGACCAAGTCCAAGCCTTGGCCGACGTCGTTCCTGTTGCCGCCGTTGCTGCTGGCTTTGCTGCTTCCTTGCGCGCCCGCGGGGCACCAGTCAGGCAGTGACCAGCTGTTCGCGGCCCCGGTCCATGCGAGCACGCAGGTTCTCGGGCCAGGAGTCCGGGTCCTCCGACGGGTAGATGCGTAGCTCGGGGCCCTGCTGGCTGAACAACTCACGGGGCCGGCGGCCCAGAATCTTGCTGGCTGCCGCGATGCCGGTCATCGTGGCGCCGGCCACGCCGAAGCTGAAGGTGCTGGCGCCCACCATGAACAAGCCGGGAATCTCGGTCTTCACGGGGAAAGCCCCGGGCCCCATCTGACGGGGTGTCTTCGCGGTCCCGTACAGGGCGCCCCGAGTCGCATTGACGTAATGCTGGTTCGTCAGGGGCGTCGCCAGATCCCAGAACACAACGCGCTCGCGGATTCCCGGCACTCGTTTCTCCAGTCCCTTGAAGATGCGCTCGGCGAGGTCTGCCTTGAGGCTCTGGTAGTCGGCACCGCGCTCGCCGCTGCGCTGGTCGGCCCACCGCGTGAAGGCGTCGTAATCCACGAAGGTGAAGGCTTCGCAGGTGTGGTGTCCGTTGTGCATCTTGGACGGGTCCTTGAGGGTGGAAACGCTAAGCACCACGGCGGACGGGGCGGGTGCGTGCAGCGCCTCGTCGCCCAGCCCCCGCCGGTAGATGCCATCCACATCAGCGTCGTCGTAAAACCAGAAGTTGCCGGAGTCCAGTCCGGCGGCGCGCAGGTCCATGTCGACGGCAAAGAAGAGGCTCAGCGACGAGGTCGAATACAGGGTCCGATCCAGCTTGGCGCAAAGGCCCCGGCTCAGGTGCTTGCGTCCAACGAGGCGACCCAGGGTCACTTCAGGGTCGGCGTTGCTCACGACCCAGCGGGCGCGCAATTCCTGGCCGTCGGCGAGCCTGACCCCCACTGCCCTGCCATCCTCGATCATGATGGCTTCGGCGGGTGTGCTGAGCCGGATTTCGCCGCCGGCGCGGCGCAGCGCGCGCACGAAAGCCCGGGGAATCGCGAAGCCGCCGCCGCGGGGGTAGTAGGCGCCATCAAGGTAGTGATGCGTGATGCCGGCCTGGAGAAGCGCCGGCGCCTGGCTGGGGGGCATGCCGTGGTCGCCCGACTGTCCCGCGAGGACCGCCTTCAGGACCGGGTCGGAGAAATGGGCGTCGAGGAACTGCTGGCCTGTCTTGCCGGCCCACCTCATCACGGTTACCGCCGCGGGCAGGGCCTTCACAGCCGACACCGGGCCACTGATGCGTTGCAGGTCCCGCATGGCGTCCATCATCTTGTCAACGGCGCCGAAGTAGGCGTCAAGACCCCTGGCTTCTGCCGGAAACCGGTCCTTCAGGCTCTGCACCAGGCGGTCGCGGCCCTTGGGCAAACCGATCCACTCGTCGCCGACGACAATATGGTCGTAGCCATCCGGGTTGAGTTCGCAGAACTCCAGGTCCCGGGAAACCCCCAGGCCCTCGTAGATGCGGCGAAGCGATCCACCCGGGCCCAGGGTTCCAATGTAGTGAACGCCGGGGCTGAATCGATAGCCCTTGAGCGTGAAGGAGTGGGTGAGGCCACCGGGCA
This sequence comes from Thermoplasmatota archaeon, assembly GCA_041600695.1. Lineage (GTDB taxonomy): Archaea > Thermoplasmatota > E2 > JACPAO01 > JAHFTW01 > JBFJVP01. The sequence goes on from JBFIJP010000291.1 coordinate 3,812, forward strand.
CTTCGTGCTGCTCCAACACCAGGACCCGCAGTCCCCCCTGGGCAAGGGGCACGGCCGCCGCCAAGCCCCCGGCACCTGAGCCGATGACGATCACATCATAGTCGTCGTTGCGGGCGCCTGCGGGATTCGCCATGCATCGGCATCCCGGTAGCGGCCATGGCTCTTCCCATCGAGGCCCGTTGTCGCCCGCGCCGCCGTGCCGTGACCGCGGCCTTGGTGCACGTCCTCACGGCTTGGGCTTCGCGGCGTCCGGCTTCGCGATGCCACCCACGAGCCGGTCCAGCCGCCGAAGGTCCGCTGCGAGGCGCTGGACCGACTCCATGTGGGCCAACGCGTCCGCCAGGGTCGTCCGTATCTGCACCGCGTCGGTCTCGCCGCCGATCTTGCCGGCCTCGTCCGCCTCGGCTCCAGGGCTGGGGGAAGACTTGCGGCCCGTAAGCAACCTGCCGGCCAGATACAGCCGGTTGCCTTGCTTGGCAGCCTCCCACGTGAAACGGCAATCGCGCCCGTCTGCACCCCGAAGCGTCATGGGGAAGCTGCTGTGCCCGGTAGCCGCCGCCTCCGCCAGCCCCTCAAGCGTAGCTTCCAACTCCTGGGCACGTCCAAGTTCGGCAGCTGAACGTGCTCGCAACGAATCGGCCTCCTCGCCAAGAAAGGCGGCCAGGGACGCATTGGCATCAAGGATCGTTCCCTGCAGGTCCAGCAGGAGCAGCGGGTCGGGCGACATGTCCCAGAAGCGGTGCCGCTGCGGCGCCTCCGGGTCGTCGCCGACCGTTTGGAACAGCAGCGATTCCGGTTTGCGCACCCCCAGCGCATGCAGGACCAACTCCGACTCGACCCACCGCGACAGGCCCTTCAGAAGCTTGATCTCCTGGTCCGTGAAGCGCCGCGGCGCGCGGTCAATGGCGCATACGGTACCCACGAGCGCTCCACCCGGACCCCGTACCGGCGCCCCCGCATAGGCCCGGATGTAGGGTTCGCCGGTCACCAGACCGTTGTTAACGAACCGGGGGTCCTTGTGGGTATCCGGCACGACCAACGGTTCACAACCCGAAGCAATGGCCCGCGAGCAGAAGGACACGTCGCGAGGCGTTTCGCGAACCCCGAGACCATGCGCCGACTTGAACCACTGGCGATCCTGATCCACTAGCGACACCAGTGCGATGGGAGTGGAAAGGAGCTGCGCGGCAGCCTGCGTGATGGCGTCAAACTCCGCCGTGGGCGGCGTGTCGAGAATGCCCAGGGCATGGAGCGCCGCCAGTCGCTGGCCTTCACTGATCTGGCCACCCATCCTGGAAACATCGGTGCCGATCCTTCAAATAGCCGCCCCCGCGGGGTACCCAGGGGCGGGCCCCGGCAGGCCCAGGCCCACGCGAACGGACCGCCCGTTACGGTGTCAAAGGGACTCCTTGCTTCTTATAGGTGAAGGGGCTCGGCCTCCTCATGGAGGGGCACGTGTCCCTCCCCAGGAGAGAATAGTATGTATGGAGAGCGCGCCCCGCGCGAAGTGTTCGATGTCGTCTGCGCGGAGTGCGGAGCAGAGACGACCGTCCCGTTCAAGCCCGATGGCAGCAGGCCGGTCAAGTGCCGCGACTGTTTCCAGAAGGACCGTCC
>JBFIJP010000292.1:0-5413 GCA_041600695.1 Thermoplasmatota archaeon
CACGGCCGCGTTCGCCGTTGTGGCAACCGGCGTCCAGGTGAACTGCAACCTTGACCCCGCCATGAAGGTCCTCGGCACCAACCTGCGCCACGGCATGCGCGGCCCGCCCGTCGACGTCCTACTGGAAGTGGACGAAGGAAACGGCTACCGTCAACTGTTCGGATGGAACGCCATCCAGCCCGGATGGACGGCCGAGCTCACCACCCCCAGCGGCGCCATTGTGGCCCTGCGGGGAACCGCGGACTACGGCAGCCAGCAGCAGGCCTACGCGCCCCCCGACGCCCACGTCCTCATGCTGCGCGACGGCGACTCCGCCGCTGCCGTGGACACCGACAACCTGGTCAGCTTCCTCGCACCCTACATTGACACCGACACCCAAACCGCCACGCTCGCCGACGATCAGGTGCTGTTCCTGTACGAGTTCTCCGAATCGCTGCAAAGCGCCATGACGGACTACCAGGACGCGGCGCTGCTGCTTGACTTCGACGCCACCGAATGCTAGCGCACTAAGCGTGCGTCGCACAACGCTTGCCGCCCGCCTTCGCCGGCTTGCGGCAGCGGGCACCCTTGGCCGTCGTGGCCGTGCATTGGGGTTTCGCCGTACCCCCCGACCCGGCGGCAGGTTTCGGTGCCGCGCGAGGCTTCGATGCCGCCTTTGGCTTGGCCGCCACGGGCTTAGAGGCAGGGCCCGCCTCGGGGAGCGCCTTCTCGGCCTTGGCCGCCGGCTTGGAATCGGACTTGGCCCTCGGCTGACGCGGGGCCTTCGGTTTCGGCTTGGGTTCCTCCCCTCGTCCCGCAGCATCGGCAGGCGCCGCCTGATCCACCGGACGCTTCTTGGGCCGCGTCTCCGAGCCCTTGGACCGGGCCGCCCGCCCCTGATTGCCGGCCGCCGCATCTGCGGCGTCGCCATCTCGCTGCCGACCCCGGCCGGGCCTGGGCGCCTGCTCCCGGGAGGACCCCTGCGATGAGTCAGCCCCCTGGGCCTGGCCACCGCCATCCTCAGAGCCTCCCTTGCGGCGACCCCGCCGCCGCCGTCGCTTACGTTTGCCCGACGGAACACCGTCGGCCCTCGGCCCGGATGCCCGATCAGCCGCTGGCTTGGCATCGCCCTGCGGGACCCCGCGATCCCCGGACTCGTCAACCTCAGCGGCCTCGCCCTTGGGCTTGCGACGCCGACGGCGTCGCTTCCGGCCACCCTCACCCGGCCCCTGGTTCGGGGCCTGGCCCGGCCCCTTGGCCGAACCCTGGCGCGGCTGCCGTGGCCCCCGAGGACCCGGCTTCCCCTTGCGGGGCGGGCGGCGATCCCGGGGTGTGCGCTGCGGCTCCGGCACCTCCATGTCGATGCGAGCGCAGGAAGCGATGAGATCCCGGAAGCCGCCATGGTCCGACAAGGTCCGTTCGTCACCCACCAGAATGAAATTGCGACGCGCGCGCGTCACGGCCACGTTCAGACGCCGCTCGTCACTCACGAAACCAAGCCGGTGGCGGGGATTGCTGCGGACACTAGTGTACAGCACCACATCCCACTCGCGGCCCTGCGCCCCGTCCACGGTGGAAACCTCCACCTCCGGAATGCGGCGGCGCAAAGCCTCCCGCTGCGCCTGGTACGGCGTCAGCACCGCCAGCGTCCAGCCCTTGTCGCGAAGCTCACCCTGCAACTTGGAAACAGCGGCCACGACAGCCTCCACCTCGAAATCGTTGCTGATGGACCCGTTCTTGGCGCGGTCATTCTCGCGCCCCGAAATGTGAAGGAACGCCGCAGGCGGGAACTCCGCCAAGCCTTCCTGGCCCGCCGCCACCGGAGCGGTCTCGATGCGCCCCTCGTAGTAGCGCTTGTTGCTGAAGGCCACAATAGCCTCGCGCATGCGGAACTGGGTCGCCAACAACCGCGTTCGCTCCCGGCCCGTCAACTGCTCAACGCGCTCAAAGAGCGTCACGTCCAGCCCAGCCGCCTTGGCATCCATCGAAACCACCGTCGGAGGCAACTGCAACGGATCGCCCGCCAAGACCAGGCGGCGCCCGCGCAACACAGCCGCAAGGCTGCTGGGCGCGGTGGCCTGGCCGGCCTCATCATGAATGACGTAATCGAAAATGAACGGAGACAAGCCCCCCTTCGGGTCGATGTAACGGAAGGCACCATAGTTGGTCGTCGCCACGACCACACCACTTTCAGACGCCCAACGCACGAAACGGGGCGCCTCCAACGGATCCACCCGGGCACCCTGCGCCGCAGGATCGCGGATGTTAGGAGCATGGCCCACCCGCACAGCCAAGGCACCATTGCGGCGCAGACCCACAACCAGGTTGTCCACCGCCGCATTGCTGTCAGCCGTCACCAGGACCGAGTGACCGGCCCGGCTCAACGCCATGGCCAAATGGACCAACGTGTGCGTCTTGCCAGTCCCAGGCGGCCCGTGAATCAAGCGGACGCGACCGCCCGAAAGAACCGCATCGATGGCCGCCGACTGGCTGGGCGTCAACCCCTCCACCTGCAAACGCTGCGCCTGGGCGGCCGGCGGATCCGTCTCCCCCAACAACGCCGCGCGCAGAAGGCCATCCGGCCCATCGTCCACGGGATTGGTGCTCTTGATGGCCCGCAGCGCCCCCAGGGTCGCGCTGTGATACGCCTCAAACACCTTCGCATCAAAAATCAGGTTGACCGTGAGCCGCTTGGGCAAATTGCGCGGAGCCCCCGCCGGGAACTCGATGGCCATGCGCCGATGGTCAATACGACTCACTAGGCCCCGGCCCAACTCCTCCCGCCCGCCCACGGCCACCACAGCCACCTCGGAACCAGGCGCAATATTGGTATTCGGGAAACGGCCCAGCTTGGACTCCAGGCGCACCACCTCCGGACCCGCATCCGTCAGACGCAAATCCGGCAGGGCCATGCCCTCCCGGCGGCGCTCCCGCTCCGGCTGACTCGCATGCAAGCCCGCCAGGAAATTGCGCTCCTCCTCCTCGGCCAGCGCCAAAGCATCCGACCACTCCTTGAGAACACGAGTCGCCCCCTCCACATCACCATCAGCAATGCGCGTGCGATCCGGAATCGGCCGCAACTCAGCCCCATCCAGCGGCCCCTTCAACTTGTGAACACGACAATACTCCGTCGCCGCCTCAAGCAACTGCGAACTCGGGAACACGAAACGCAGCTCCGGATAACGCCCCCAAGCAGTCGCCAAATCGCCACGGGAAGCCGCATGGGCCAACGCCTGAAACGCCCGCCCGCGCCACGCATGGCTGCGCGCATCCAACAGGGCAGGATGAGGCAGATCAGGCACCGTCGGCGTGAAACGCGGATGCGCCAACCGAAGCAGAGCCAAAGGTCCCAGCTCCGCCGCCACCAGGAGAGCCGCCGCCAGACCACCATACGTACGGGCCGCATCCCGAACCTGCTCCGGCGCAACCCGCTGGCCACCATACGCGGCCGCCGCAGCCGTCTCCACAACCGGAGACAAATGATACAAATCCTCGGCAGCCAGGCCCCGCAGAGCCAAAGCTACCCCGACCAGGGCCTCCAGGTCCTCCGCCAGCATGGACGCCGCAACATCCTCCGCCAGAAGCAGACCCGTCACAACCCGATCCAATTGCACCGCAGCCTGACGCCACCGCTCATCCCACGGCGGCACACGACACAAATCCGCCGGCACCGGCAACACCACCGTGTCCTCAACAGCGCCCGGCTCCCCCAACGTCTTGAAAGCCACCGTCGCCAACCGCAACACCGCCCGGCTATCCGCCGCCGGCTCAGCCAGCAACCACGCCCTCGGCTGACCGCCAAGGGTATCGTCCCCCTCACGCAACTGATCCAAACGAAGCGTAGCCATCGCACCCGGGACCTTCACGCCCCCATGCACCACGACCAAACCCTCAGCCCCCTCAGCACGGGCAATCGCCAAATCACGCGCCCGTCCCCGAGCAAACTGCCCCGCAGAAACCGAAAGCATACCCGCCGGCACATCCGACGCGTCCCACGGACCCACCGGCCCAGTAGCCCCGCCCGGCTCAGGACGCAACACCTCCACGTTCAACCGATACCGGATCCGCGGCAGGATGCCAATATCTCGAGCCTCCTCCTCCGTGTAACGATAAACCAACGGACCAAACGCCCGCGCCCAGGGCGTCGCCGCCACCAAATCAAACGCCGACGGCTGCCGGGACAAACACAGCCTGAAACGGAACGCCGAATTGACAAGAAACTGCCCCAAAGCCGAACCAACCCCATCGGCATCCGTCAAAATCAGCAACGCATTGCTGGCAAAACGGCCCCACGACGCCAAATCAACCGTGGACAACTCCTGCAAATCCGCCACCAAGAGAACCCCGTCCTCCCGTGGCTCCAAGAAATGATGATCCAACAGCGTCGTCGGCCGCAGCCCAAACCGACCCTCCAGAACCTCAAGCAACCCCGGCTGCTCCGACGGCGAACAGGCAATCAACACATTCGTGTCGCCCGCCGCCTTCAGAACATCGGCCATGGCAGAATAATACAAATCACCAACCGGCAAACCAGGCGAAAAAGTAACCAGGCCAGAACGGCCGGCCGCCACCCAAGCCTCAAAAGACTCCCGCTGCCAGGGATAATGCAACACGGGCTCATCCGTCAAATTCTGACGACCCACATCACCCCGCGCACGATTCTCAGCCGCGCGGGCCTCAGCCTGCGCCACCGCATCCACCCGGCATTCGCTACACGTGCGTCGAAGATTGCCGTGGGGACAGAAGCGCGAAAGCATCACGACCTCGCAACGAGGCGACTTGGGAGCGGCCAAAAGGCGCTCAACCAAGACACAATTGGGGAAAAGGGCACTCCACAGCCGGAGCAGGCATAGATGAGAGGGAAGTGGTGGACAGCGATGCGCTTTTCCGTTGGCTCTCGCACAACAGTACGACACGCAACGTGGACCTGCTTAACTTCCGTGTTCGGAATGAGAACGGGTGAACCAGGTCACTATGGCCGTCCCACCACCTCGAATGTGAGGTGAGGGCTATACCCTCGGTTGATTGTACATACGCAGCTTATTGAAAGTATGGAGGATGAACCTCGAATTCTGGATCTCATCCAGTGTGTTGGCATGGACGTTTCGTAAGGGCGGGCTGAACACCTCGTTGCCTCGGTGCGTACACCCCCCTCCGATCAAACCCATCTTCTATGGGAGTCCTACGATGTCTCGTCTCGACGTAGACTTCACGCTTAGATGCTTTCAGCGTTTATCCGTTAGAGCGTGGCTGCCCAGCATTGCCTTGTCAGACACCTGGTAAACTAGTGGCTCCCGAGCCCTGTTCCTCTCGTACTAAGGGCTCGTTCGTCTCAGGCAACAACGAATCTAGAAGTTAGCAACAAACCTGTCTCACGACGGTCTAAACCCATCTCACGATCCCCTTTAATGGGCGAACAACCCCACCCTTGGCA
>JBFIJP010000293.1:0-5408 GCA_041600695.1 Thermoplasmatota archaeon
ATGATTTGCGGGAACAACAGCAGGACCAGAATTACCTGGAGCATGGTGCTGCCCTCGATGGGGGTCTCGTACTGGATCTCGGCCGTCCACCGGGTGACTTCAACGCCCACGGGGTTGAGCGTCGCGAACCAATAGAGTAGAATAATGTAGAATCCAACGTAGAAGATCGCCAGCGGAATCCACGCTTTTCGACGCCCCGTGAACACGAAGATCAGGTAGTAAAGCAGCCCCCACAAGGCGATGCAAATGGCCAGGAGACTCATGTAGCTCAACGCAACCAGGAGGTCAACATTGCGTGCTCCCAGTGTGATGGCCAACGTTGTCAGGGCGCCGATGGCGGACGTGACCGCCAAACCGTACCACCATGCCGAAAACGCATGCGACGCGAGGCTGGCCTCCGGAGAAACCTCACGGCCGCCGAGGCGGTGGCCTACGGCGGCGTACACGAGGCCGACTACAATCGCGAACGCGGCAGATGTCAATAGGGTGGCGTCGGACATGAAGACCTCAAATCAGCTCACGGGCGCGCTGGGCCACAGAGCGTCGCGCCGAACCACCGGCAATGTTCTCCACGCCTTCGAAGGCTGACTGGATTTCAATGCCCCGGTCGGTCTGGCGATAGGCGCGGAAGCGGCGGTCGTGGTCGCCTGCACGGAATTTCAGGACGTTGATGGCCTTCTGCAATTCGCTTTCCAATTCAACATACCGCAGCATGACCACCGAGTCCACCAGGAATTCGAGGCCAAAATTGGAGAGGCGGACCGTGGGCCCCATGATTTGTGGAATCTCATGCGTGACAATCGTGGAAATATCGAGGAGACGAAGGTGATTGACCAAGCCGCCGATGCGTTCGCGCAACTGGTGTGGTTCCAGCCCGAGGAATTCGAAATGAGTCATCGAATCGATGATCAACCTCTTGGCACCAACCTCGTTGATTTCCTCGTCCAGCAGGGTCATTCCCTTGCCCACCTCCGACATCAGCACGTCTGGGGTGGTGCACATGAGACGCAACATCCCGTCGCGCTCCCATTGTTCCAGCGGCCAGCCGCGCTTGGCGGCATCGCGGTAAATTTGTTGGGGCAGATATTCAAACGTCACGAAGACGCCAGGTTCGCCAGCCTGAATACCGGCGGCAATAAAGTGCAGGCCCAGGGTGGTCTTGCCCGTGCCCGGGCTTCCGGCGACGAGGTTGGTGTCACCGCGGGCGTACCCGCCACCAAGCATCTCGTCAAGGCCCCGCACACCGCTGGACAGTCGATCGGCCGGGATGCCCTTCATGTGTCGGCCTCCCGGGCGAGGCGCTGACGCAGCTCTTCCACGACGCGGCGTTCCATTTCAAGACGTCGTTGCCGGTTGTAGCGGTAGATGGTTTTCCCTCCGACTTCACGTTGAGTGATCAGGCCGATTGCCACATGCGCCTCCACCTCGGGGCGCAGGGACTCCGGATTGGCCCCGATTCGCAGTGCGAGGCCATCCAGCGTTTCAATGACGCCGGGGTTGCTGTTGAAGAAAACGAGCACACGGGCCTTCAGGTCTGAGCCCGCCCACGATTGGAAGAGGTCCGTCAGGTTGGGGGGTAGGGCGCCGCCGCCGCTCGCCCGGGGACTCATGTGTTGGCCACCTCGAAGGACAGCGTGGTTGTTGCGCGGGCGTCGCCCAGGGTTTCCTCCACGCGTCCGTGGTAGGTGCGGCCGCGGTAGGCTCCAAGCGAACCCTCAAGAAATCCAACCACGATTTCGTGCAGGCTGCGGTCGCCGACGGCGAGCAGGATGGAGTCGCGGATTTCCAGACGGACGGCGTCGGGTCCGTCGGCCAGGATCTGGGACTCGTGGCCGAGCGTCTCGTCAATCTTGGAGATGAGGGCCTCCAGTTCGCCCCGCGGCAGGTCGCTGCCAATGGCCCGACCTTCCTGTACGGCAGCGTAGTGGAACATGGCCCGGCAAGCTTCCTCTCCCAGCACTTCACCCAGACGGATCAAGAGACGGGGCACCACGTAACGTGGGTCGGTCTGGTACGCGGCACCCTGCATCGTCATGTTTGCGTTCATTGTTTTCTTCGCGGCCAGTATAGGCTTGTTGCCGCGGCCCAAAAGGGGCAAAAGCCCCTGCCGTTGGGCGCCTCGTCCGCCGGTTGCCCTGTGGTCGGCGCATGGCGTACCCGATTTGGTCCCCTGGGTTGGTTGCGGGCCGCGGCTCCAAGGGGAACCTGGCAAATCTCGGGGATCGGCCCCGCTGTTGCCAAGGGGAAAGGTCAGGGCGAGGGCTTGGGCGGGGGAGCCACATCCAGTGGGGGTCGAGCACGGCGCCCGGCCACCTCGTCTCGATCACCCAACTCCTCTCCGGGCTTTGCAAGTGGAAGTTCCAGGGTGAAGGTGCTGCCTTTGTCCCGACCTGGGCTTGTTCCTTTCAGGGAGCCCCCGTGCTCTTCAGCAAAACCCCTGGCAATGTACAGGCCGAGGCCCGTTCCTTGCTTTTGGCGGGTGCCTTCCTGGACCTGGCTAAAGGGACGAAACAGCCGCTTCAGTTGGTCCTCGCTCATGCCCGCACCATGGTCGGCGATCTGCACGACCACCCGATCCCCCCGCCGCCGGCCGCTCACATCCACGACCGAGCCCGCTGGGGAGTACTTGATGGCGTTGGTCAGCAGATTGAACAGGATCTGGGAAACGCGGTTCCGGTCGGCGTAGACGGGGAGGTCGCCTTCGATGGCGGTGTGTAGCTCAACACCGGTCTGCCGCGCCTGCAAATCCAGCGATTCGACGACATCGATCACGGCTTCCTCCATGCCCATGTTTTCCCGCTCCAGCCGCAGGCGGCCGGCATCCAGGCGGGCCACCTCGAGAACGTCACGCACCAGATTGGTCATGCGGTCCAGGTTGCGCTCAATGATGCCGACGGCCTTGCGCTGTTTGGATGTCAGGGCCCCCAGGCGCTCGGAAGAAATCAGGTGGAGTTGTAGCCGGATGGGCGTTAGGGGCGTGCCCAGTTCGTGGGACATGTTGCCCAGCAATTGGCTCTTGAACAACAGCAGCTCCTCCAGCCGGTCGTTGGCCTGACGCAGTTGCTCCTGCGCTGCCAAGCGCTCGGTGTTGGCGGTCACCGCATTGGCTAGCAGTTGTGATTTGAGGCGGCCCAGTTCGAGGAGACGGTCGTTGGCAGCGCGAAGGTCGGTGGATGCCTGTGCCTCCTGGGTGGTGTCGCGGCAGCTCATCATCCAGCCGAGCGCGTGGCCCTCGCCGTCGACCGCCGGGGTCAGGTGGCCCTCACGAATGGAACCATCGCGCAGGGAGGCCATGTAGGCCTGGGGCAGGCTGGTGTCCGTGGGCTCCTCCAGGCGCTCGCGCAGCGCATCACCGTCGGCGGCCCGCCGCACCAGGAGATCGACGAGCGTATGCCAATCATGCGGGGTGCGGTCTTCAGCAATCTGCCACAACCTCAGGAAATTGTCGTTGATGCTGACGATGTTGCCGGACTGATCTGCGATGACAACGCCGACATCCGTGCGGGTCACGCACGCTTCCAGAAGAGCCAGGTAGCTACCCTGTTGCCTATCGGTTGGCATGGGTGGCGCTTGGTGGATGCTTGCCGCGGGCCCGATTGTGGGTCCGGGCGTGGCTGGCGGCTGTACGCGCGGCCCCTTGTACAAGGCCAACGCTACCACGGAGAGCAGGAGGGCCAGGAGCGCCCACGCAAGCACGGACGTTGCCAGGGCAACCAGGGCTAGGCCGGCTGCTGCTGCCAGGCAGCCGGCAGCTAGCCGGCGACGCCACTGCGCAGGCCCGCGGCCCTCGCCGGGCAAGTCAGCCGCAAGCGGCCGTGGGCCCTCCGTGGCCTCGGAGGGTGCGTCGAGTCGGTGCAACCACGGCGTTCTCGCCCCCGCCGACTAATAAGCCTAGGGGTGGCGGGCCTTTTGGGGGGTGCCAGCCCCGCGCGGGACACAAGCCGTCCCCGCGCCCGTTTCGCCCCTGGCCCCTGGGGGGCTGGGGGCAAAAGGGGTGGCTGCGGCGGGGCTATGAAGGAGGAGCGGCGCATCGACTGTTGTATGCCGCTGCCTCCAGTTGACCATGGCTGCCAAGAGTTGCTCTGCCGGAGGGATGGGCAGTGAGCGAAGGTCTGGACGCGCCTGAGCCGACGCCGCGCACGATCCTGGTAGTAGACGACGAGGAGGATATTCTGTCCTCGCTGCAGGATTTGTTGGAGGCGGCGCTGGAGGACGTGACGGTGACGACGTGCCCTTCGGGCACGGAAGCCCTTGAGGAACTAGGCTCGGGGACCTTCGACCTGATCATCTCGGATTACAAGATGCCGGGCATGAACGGACTTGAGTTCCTGGCGGAAGCGCGCCGCGTTGCGCCGAGCACGCCGCGCATCATGATGACGGCCTTCCCCGACCTCGACGTGGCCATTCATGCCATCAACGATGCAGGCATTGAGAATTTCTTCACCAAACCCCTGGAGCCGGAGCAGATCCTGCAGGTGGTCCAGGGCATGATCACGAACCGCATCTCGAAGGTGAACCGCGAGCAGGCGTTCGCGCGGGCCATGGAATTGCTGCGCCGCCGCGGCGCCGAAGCCTGATTCGCCGCCTGCCGCCCGGGCTTCTTCTCCGGTTTCCTGGGTTCGGATTCCCGGTTTCCTGGGTTCGGATTCCCGGTTTCCTGGATTCCAGGACTCCCAGCGGCTTCGATGCAACCCTGTTGTCGGCCGGCCCGCCCCTCGGGATATCGCCGCCGCCCGGGTGACGCACAAGGCCACCCTACCGGGGTCGGCTGGGCGTCACCCATCGGCCCGCCGGGGTCGGCGCCGCCACCCCCTGGGCGGCCTAGCCAACGGGCACCTTCCTCCCAACCTGGACCCCCGTGGCTGGGCCTCGAAGTCGCGACCCGCCGCCCCCGGCGACGTGCGATCCGGTCGTCGACTGGCCCCTGTCCGGACAGCCCGTGTTGGCGCCGTGCAACGGCCGACTCAGAGGCCAACGCCCCGCCACCCTTTTTGCGGCCTTCCCGGGCCGTCCGAACGATCCTTGGTGAATGGATGGTCTGGTGCAAGGGGTTCCCTTGCCCCAACGGGCCCATTGTCCCCGGGGGCCTGGGGGCGCGCCGCCCGCCTCCCCATCGGCCGGGCGCCCCTGAACCCGAACTCCCGTCGTCCGCTACACGGCAGCTTATGACCCGCGGCGGCGCACCCCAGTCCACGGATGTGACGGCAGCCCAAACGTGGCTCCGCCTGATGTCCATTCAAGGAGTGCGCGTTCGTGAACGACCTGCAGCAAGCCTCTGCAACCCTGCTCGATCGGCTCACCGAGGGTGCCTCGGTTGAGGGCGCCGCCCTCGTGAGTCGTGATGGTATCCCGATCCTGTTTCGGTTCCGGAAACCGGTCCCAAAGGAAACGCTGAGCGCCATGGGCGC
>JBFIJP010000294.1:0-5399 GCA_041600695.1 Thermoplasmatota archaeon
GGCGGAGTTGCCCAGTCCGCGTACGCTGTTGGCGGCGTAGGAGTCGCTTCCCCGACTGGGCAGCGCCAGGAGGCCGTGCTCCTCCAGGACCGCCGGCTGGGGTGCTCGGGGGACGAGGACCGCCACAACCGGGGCCGGGCCCAAGTCGTCGGGGTGCAGCAGGATCGCGTTGCCCGGAACAAGGTCCAGGTGGGTGGCGCGGGGCCCCCCGGGAGTGAAATTGAGTCCCCGATGCTGGAAGGCCTCCTTTTCAGCCAGCGGCATCGCCAGGGCCCGACCCGGCTCCAACACGGCAGGGCCTGCAACGTAGGACGCCAACAGCCGCCCATCTACTTCGACGACGGCCACGGCCCGGTCGACCCTCACGCCCAGCACCGCAGGGTCCAAGCCGGAAAGATCGTCCCGAACCACCAGCCAACCCTCCCCGCCGGGCTCAACGTCCAGTCCCGAAAGAACCAGGACGCCAGCCAGGGGAAGCGTCAGCGCAGCGGCCACACCAAGGGTGGCCACGATGAGCCGCTGGTCCGGCTGCAGGGCCAGGCGCGCGACGACCACGGCCGCCCACCGGGGCGGGCCATGAAGAAGCTTGGCAAGTCGGTCCCGGTGGCCGCACTCGACGACGCTTTGAAGCGGCGCCGGGGTTGCACCGCCGTGGAGGTCCTGATCGTGGCGGGCGTCGGCGTGTCGTTTCCGGGCAGGCCGGACGCTCTGCGTGGCGTCAACCTCCACGTCGCCACCGGGGAGGTTGCCGTGGTGCAGGGTCGCAGCGGATCGGGCAAATCCACCCTGTTGGCCGTGGCTGCCGGATTGCAGGAGACCGACGCTGGCGCAGTGCGCATCATGAGCGAAACCATGGATGCCCGACGACCCGGGGCGGCCGCTGCCCTGCGCCGCCGCCATGTGGGGATTGTCTTCCAACACCTCAACCTGCTCGCTGAATTGTCGGTGGCCGAAAACGTGGCCCTGCCTCTGCGGCTGCGCCGTACGCCGGCCCGGCGCCGCGAAGCCCGCGTGACGGAGCTTCTGGCGCGCTTCGGCCTCGACGAGATGGGCCACCGACGGCCCGGCACCCTCTCCGGTGGCGAACAGCAACGCGTCGCCATCGCCCGAGCCTTGGCCCCGGGCCCCCGCCTCCTCCTCGTGGACGAACCCACCAGCAGCCTCGACGAAGCCAACGCGCGCACGGTTGCAGCAGCCCTCGGCCAGGCCGCCCGCCTCGGCGCCGCAGTGCTGGTGGCAACTCACGATCCCCTCATGGCCAGCGTCGGCACCCGCTACCGCCTCACCGCCGGCAAGCTGGTCCCGGACGGGCCGCGCCGCCAGCCGGAAGACATCGTCGTGGCCGAACCGGTGCAGGACCCATGAGAAACCCGGCCGACCTCGCCCTGGACCACTGGTCCGACTGGTTGCTTCTGGTGATCGGCCTGGCCATCCTGTTGCTGCCGGGCCTTGCCGCCGCCGACCGGTTGACCCGGGACCGCCGGGCGCTCCTGCTGGCGCCGGTGCTGAGCCTGACCCTGATGCCGCTGGCCGCCATTGGCCTGGACTTTCTCTTCAGCGTGTCCGTCACTGCCACCACGACGACGCTGCTCGCTCTGGGCCTGGCGGTCCTGGCCGGTAATCGCCGCTTGCGGGACTGGCTTGGCTCCCCAGGTGCCCTGCGGCTGCCGTCCCTGCCCGGCCGGCCCCGCGCCGCTGTTCGACCATGGCCCGCGCGGCTGCTGGGGGCCGTTCCAAGCGTGTTGGGCATCGCCGCCGTGCTGGGGATCGTTGCGTTGATGCACAGCCTGCCCCACCTGCCAGGAGCCCAGGGGGATGACCCGGGGCTTGCACCGCGGGGAGCCAGCGCCCTTGACGCCCTGATCGGCCGCGCTGCATCCGGCCTTGCCGGTGACGACTACCCGTACCCGATTCACGTGGACGAGCACGCCCACCTGGCGCGGGCGGCCCAAGTGGTCCGCTTGCAGAGCACCGAGATCGTGGACCCCTACACCGGCGACCCGCTGGCCGGGTCCTTGCTGAGCCTTGAGGGAAACGTGCACGAGCGGGGCTTCGAGGTAGCCCTGGCGCAGATTCACCTCCTCACCAGCCTTCCCTGGGGCGTCATCTTCCGATTCGGAGCGCCGATCTGGGCCGCCTACATCGCGGTGCTGGCCTGGGGCGTATCACGCCCCCATGTGGGCGCGGCGGCAGGCGCGCTGGCGCTGGTGGCACTCCCCACCTCGGTGATGTTCCTTGGCGTCGGTTTCCTCGTGCCCATTGCAGCCGGGCTCGCCTGGATCGCGGCCACCCTCTGGGTGAGCACACGCACCGGCGGCCTGGCCAGGCTGCTAGGCACCATCCTCATCATCACAGGAGGCTTCTTCATTCACCTGATTGCAGGAGCCATCTGTACCGTGGTTGCGCTGGCGGCCGCAGCGGTTCGTGCCGGATCGTGGCGCGACCGCACGGCGGCTGCCGCATCCACGCTTCTGCCGCTGATCTGGATCGGCCCGGCCGTCCAGGGCGAAGTCACGGCCCGGGTGGCCGTGGATGTGGCCAGACCGTCCGGACGGGAAATCTTCGCCTTCGCGGGACCCGTGGCTCCCCTGCTGGCCATCGCCGGGGCGATCCTGGTCTACTGGCGCCCCACCGCCACCAACCAACCCCACCGGGTGGCCGCCCTCTCCATGATCGTCCTGCTGATCAGCATCAACCTGTCCCTGCTGACGGGCGTGCGCAGCCTCGCCTTGTACTACAGGCCGGTGCATGCGCTCTTCCTCCTGGGCGCCATCGTGGCCGGGTACGGCGCCGGCGAGGCCGGCCGCGCCATTGCACGCCTGATGGGCGGGCCTAACTCGGATCTGGGCCTGCGCGCCCGAGTGGCGGCCGTGGCCGGAGTGATGGTGATGGCCCTGGGGCTGCCGGCGGTGGCCCACGAACAGATGGCAATGCCCTACTACCGCGTCTTCGACGAACCGTCCTGGGACGCGGCGGCGGCGTTTGCAGACAGTGGCGCCGGGCCGGGCGATCTGTTTCTAAGCCATCCATGGCGGGCACCAGTCTACAACGCCTTCACGGGAGCCCAACCCCTTGCGGTGCTGTACCCCGGCAGTGCTCCCGCAGGCGGGTCCCTGTTTACCTTCTATGAGCGCACCAGCGGAGCCAACGAAGCGTGGCTGATGGAACACGAACTGGACTGGATTGTCTCCCCGACCCAGCCCAATGCGCCTGCCCGGGCGGTCGCGCCGGGGATCTACGGGCTGGACTGAGGCTGGACGACACCACGGCAGCGGGGGCAGCGCAGCCGCGTGACGGGCTCCGGTGGGAGTCTGCCACGCAACTGGCAGCGCGGGCATTCCAGCCACTCCGGATCCGGCATGGGGGCCGTGATGAAGGCGCTGCGGGGAGGCGCCGCCTCCCACTCTGGCAGTTCAGCCAGGATTCGCTGGCGGCGGGCCACGGCTTCGTCCACGGCGTCGGCGTGGGCCACCCGTCGCGCGCCCGGTCCCAGGTACGAATAACCCGCAAACCCCACGAGGAACGACGTGAAGGCGGCCATGGGGTAAACCACCCAGGCATTCCCGCGGGCGTTTTGCCACAGGAACGCCCAGGCGCCGATGCAGACCGACACCAGAAGCAGCCATTCCGTGCGGCGCCCGAGGCGGTCCCGTTGCTGGGCCTGCATCCACCGCGTGAGGATGAAGATGGCGCCGGTGACAACCGTGATCCACAGCAGGTTGCCCGGGTTCATCCAGGTGGGGACGTCCTCCCCCAGGCGTGGCTCCAAGAGGATCGTCAGGAGGTACAATACGAAAGCGGCAGCAAAGCCGACCTGGTTCAAATCCAGCACCAGCGCCAGGGGTTGACGGTCCAGCCACGAATGGGAGCGTTTCATGACCGCGCCCCCGACCGGGCATCCCGCAGCAGCAGCAAGAGGCCCACGATGAGCAGGAGAATGCAGGAGAGGAGCGTGCGCTGCTGCATGGGAAACGGCAGGCCTGCAAAACCGGTCAGAAATGTCAGCGTCGGCACGACCACCAGCGTAGCCCCGGCGGCCAGCGCCACCAGCAGAAGCACGTCCCGCGGCGGGGCAGCAGTTGTGCCGGGCGGGCACCGCACGCGTCGCTCCAGATGGAACGCCAGCGGCAGGCCTGGCACCAGGAGTAGTGCAACAAGGCCCAGGGTGGCCGACGCGGCGCTCAACGGCCGCGCGACGACTGCCGGCTATGAAGCGGTTATGTAGCCGGCCGGGAGTCGAAGCGCGTGCAGAAGAAGGACGCTGGCGAAGGCGACCAGCCGCGGGTGGCCATCGTGCTCCTCAACTGGAACGGGCTGGCTCACACGCGTCTCTGCATGGACAGCCTCAGGGCGGTGACGACGCCCCACCACACCTTCCTGGTGGACAACGGTTCGCGCAACCAGGAGGCAGACATCCTGGCTGTGGAGTTCCCGGAGGCAACCCTGCTTCGAAACGAGCGCAACCTGGGCTTCACGGGAGGCGTCAACCGGGGCCTGCGGGAGGTTCTGGCGGGGGGTTACGAGTTTGCCCTCCTGCTCAACAACGACTGCCAAGTGGACCCGGACTTCCTCGCGGGCCTGCTGGCCGCTTGCGACGCAGACCCCAAACTGGGCCTCGTCGGCCCCACGGTGACTTACGCAGACGGCCGGACCGTATGGTCCCGTGGCGGCCGCGCCATGACCTGGGTCGGTCTGGTGCGGCACCTGGAAAAGGGCAAGCCGCTGGCGGATGCCGCGCCGCCCCGCCGCACGGATTACGTTCCTGGCGCCTGCGTGCTGATTCCGCGCCGCGTCCTGGAACAGGTGGGCCTGCTCGACGACGCCTACTTCGCGTACTACGATGACCTGGACTACGCCTACCGCGTGCGGGCCGCCGGCTTCGATGTCCGGGTCCTGCCGGAGGCCACCATTCGTCACGACAAGTCCGCCGCCGCGGGGCAGGCCGGCAGCAGCCGCTTCAGTCCCATCCAGGGCTACCTCCAGGGCCGCAACGGCATCCTGTTCGCCCGCCGCTGCCTCCGGGGCCGCGCCAAGGCCACGTTCATCCTGGGGCAGTTCACATTTCGCCTGGCCCATGTGGCCCTGCTGGCAACGTCTTTAACGACGGTGTCGAACTACATCGCCGGCCTCATCGATGGCTTACGAGTTTCTGACGGCGATCGGGGCCCACCTGCGGGTCGCCTGGCGCGATTGGGCCTTGCTTAGCTTTGCCGCCCTCGCGGTCCTGACCTTCTCGCTCCCGATGCAGGATCATGGCTTCAAGTCCCCGGACGCCATGCAGGAATTCTACTTCTCCAACACCTACGGTGAGACGGGCCAACTGGTTCACCGGGACGCCGCAACGGACGCTGGCGGCGAATACGTTCGACCCCGTGGCGTCCACATTGTAGGGGACAACA
>JBFIJP010000295.1:0-5393 GCA_041600695.1 Thermoplasmatota archaeon
CGCCATGATCACAGGCCCGAGCTCCATATCCACAGTCCGGTCGTGGCTCATGTGGACTGGGTGTGGAACCTGAGCCGTGACCCGCCCCGCGCCGGCCAGCACACCGTCGACGTGGGCTTCACCGGCGGCGGCGCCCGTCTGGCTGGGTCCGTCCCCGTGGATCCGGCGGCCGGCACCGGGGAGGCTTGTCAAAGGACGCTGCATGATGCAGCCTGCCATGCAGTGCACGCCGCGGGCGATGAAAGGCGGGCGTCCTTCCTTCCCGTTGCCGCTATGCCTGCCGTGCTGGCGTTGATGGTCGTGCTGCGCTCCCGGCATCGGGACTAGCTGGCCTCCAGAGCACGGTTTCGTCCCTGCCGTGGATCTGGAATGGTTTCGCATCGACCCCCCGCCAGCCGCAAGAGTCTAACAGGCACAGGATCATGGTGCTACGATGAAAACGATCCCTGTTCTGGTCTTGTCCTCCTTGGTCCTCGCCGGTTACGCGTCGGGGGCGCCGAGCCCCGAATTCGGCCACGTCGGCGAGCCCAGCTTTGCAACCCACCCGGCGCCAGCCAACCTGTTTTCGTCCGATCGGGCGGGCGAACCGACCCTGGGAATTCCATGGAACACCAACAGCGTCTTTTTCCAGGCGGCCGCCACCACGTACCGCGTCCAATTCGACGAACTCGGTGAGGCCAGTTGGCGGGATGTGACGCCGCTCTATCAGGTTCCAATCAACCTGGACCCCATGCTGCACGCCGACCCGGACACGGGCCGTGTCTGGGCCGGGGGCCTGCTGGGGCCGTGTTCGGTGATGATGTACAGCGACGACGACGGCGCCAGTTGGCTGCCGTCACACAACATGTGCAGCGGTGTGCGGTTCGACCACCAGTCCATTGGAAGCGGCCCTGCGGCCGGGGTGGCGCCCGCCGTCGGGCACGAGCACGTGGCGTATTACTGCGGCCAGGGCGGAACCATCGCGTGCGCCCGCAGCCTGGATGGCGGCGTGACCTGGCTGCCCTTCCAGGACGTACCCGGCCTCTGCGGCGGCTTCCATGGCCACATCCGGGTCAGTCGCCCGACCGGCTACGCGGCCGTGCCTGTGGCGGACTGCGGCCGCGACCACGGCTTCATCGTAACGGACGACGGCGGTCTCACCTGGGATTCTGCGGTCATCCCGGGAACGGGGGAGTGGACGAACGGATTCGATCCCAGTCTCCAGTTCACGCGCGGCTCCGGGTGGCTGTATTACGGCATGGCCAGCGAACACGGCATCCATGTGGCGCTGTCCAAGGACGAGGGCGCATCGTGGGAGCCGCTCGGGCAGGGCCATGGCCAGGCGGACGCCTGGCTGGACATCGGAGCGCTGCACGAGCCGCCGATCGTGGCTGGCGTGTTTGCCGATGTGCAGGCTGGCGACGACAATCGGGTTGCCATGAGCTTCCTGGGGCTCGAGGGCGGCCCCGGCGCGGATCTGGATTTCCTGACATCGCCGGACATCTACCAGTGCAACGATCGCCAGGACGAACTCGTGTGGCACTATTACGCGGCCTTCAGTTACGACGCCGGGCAAACGTGGGATGTGCGCCGAATCAGCGACGACCCCGTCCAGGTCGGCGGCATCTTCGATGTGCTGGTGGGTGGCGGGGGCAACTGCCGCAACCTGCTGGACTTCAACGACATGGACATCGACTCCACCGGGCGCGTCTACATCGGTTTCGCCGACGGCTGCCTCGACGAATGCGCCCGCACCGCCGAGCCGGGCTCCCGGGGCTACCGGCAGGAGTACGCGACAATTCTGCGCCAGGCGACCGGTCTGGGCCTCTTTGCCGAATACGACCAGACCCCGGTCTCGGAGCCGGTGTCGCAGACGGGCAGTGACGAGTCGGTGCCGTCACCCGGATCGGCCCTCGTCGTGGCGGCGCTGGCAGCCGCTGGCCTGGCCGGGCGCCGTCGCGCAACCAGCTCCTGAACCTGGTTTGCCGCCTAGTCGTCTCTTCCCTCGTCCTCTTCTGCCTCGCTCTCGTGGTCGCGGTCGTCGCGTTCGTCGTGGTCGTCGTGGTCGTCGCTCTCATGGCCGTCGGCGAGGCATTCGGCGTATTCCTCGTCCGCCTCGCGCGTCTCTTCGTCGAAGTCCGCGCGGGCCTCCGCGATCTCCTCGTCATATTCGCGGTGGGCTACCGCCCGTTCGGCGTCGGTGGCATTGGCGTCCGACATGACCTCATCCAGATCCTCTTGCGCCTCAGCGAGTTCCTCATCGAGCTCCTCGCGGGCCTCGGCGAGCTCCTCGTCACGCTCCGCAGCGCACAATTCGCCCATGGACGCGGCGTGGTGCTGCGAAGGTTGGTCATCCTCGCCGTCGCCATCCACATCGTCGTCGCGGTCGTCCTCCAGGTCGTCATTGTCGTCATCCGTGTCGGCAACATCGTCGAGGCCGTCCAGGTCCGCGTCGTCATCGCTGGTCTGGATATCCTTGACCACGGGCGTGTAGGTGCCGGCCTCCAGGTTGACGCCGGCCTCCAGGTCGAAGTCTACGAGGATGTCGATGCCGTCGGCACCGACCACGAAGTCGTCGGCGATGGTGACGATGTTGCCAAACACGTTGAGCATGGACACCTCGCCGCCGTGGTCCACCACGCGCACTTCGCTGACGACGACCCGGAGCGCCTGGTAGGCGCCGGGCTCAAGGTCGAAGCTGGCCAGTTTTTCGCGGGCATCGGCGGCGCTGAGGCTGAGCAGTTCGATCGTTTGCTTGCCGTCGAAGACCGTGGTCCAGGCCCCGCTTTCGGCCTTGACCTGGGCCTTCGTGAACGTCACGTGCACCTCCGCAACGTCGTCGGTGAGCGCGTCCTTCACGTACAGGCTGGATGCCTGCGCGCCGCCGACGCAACCACTAAGAGCGGCGGTCGCCAGGCAAGCAGTCAGCAGGGCAAGGAGCGGGCGTTGGGTCGGTGCCATGCACGAAACGAGCCGCCTGGCCTATTTAGGGCGCCTCAGGCAGCCTTCAAAATGACCCGCGGCCGAGGGCCACGTCTTGCCTAGCGGCGCACGCAGACGCCGTCGGGCCCGCCCAAGCAATACGACACGCAACTCTCGTACAGCCGCTCGGCGCAGATCCACTGCTGGCACGCCCACATGGTGAACGGCGAGTAGCACTTGACGGTGATGCACGGGAACACGTCGAGGCAGCCGTCCTGGTGGCAGATGCGGGGATCGTCGCGAGGCAGGCATGTGGGGGAGTCATCCGCTTCCGCCTGCACGGTGACAGCAAGCAAGGAAGCGAGCAGGAGCAAACCAGTGATCTTGAGCATCGCACCGGCAGGGCATTTGGGCAAGAATACTTTCGTGCAGGATGGGGCGGCGCCCTGGACCCTTCGCCCAGACCGTCATGCCATCGAGGCGGGCGTAAATTTTGCGTTCAGCGCAACACTCTAGGGGCGCTGCCTGCTGGCCTGCCCATGAAACGACTGGCGTTCTGCCTCGTAGCCATCCTGGCCGCCACCATGCCGGCCGCGGCGTTTAGCACCGGATTCGGTCTGCCGGGAGAACCTGCCTTTGGAACGTATGTGGCGCCGTCGAATCTGCCGTACGCCAGCGATGCCGGCGAACCCACCATTGGCATTCCGTGGAATACGGATAGCGTGTTTTTCCAGGCATTTGCGGCCACCTACCGGGTGCGCTTCAACGCCAGCCAGGCCCTCTGGGAGGACGTGACGCCACCCAATTCCATCGTCAACGTCGATCCCATGCTCCACGCTGACCCGGACGCAGGGCGGGTGTGGGCGGGCGGTTTGGCTGGTCCTTGCAGCATTATGGCCTTCAGCGACGACGACGGCGAAACGTGGACACCAACCGGGAACATGTGCAGCGGTGCCCAATTCGATCACCAATCGATTGGTAGTGGCCCCTATTCGGACATCATGCCCGTGGAGAACCCAGTGTTTCCGCATGCCGTGTACTATTGCGCCCAACTGGGCTTCACCGCCTGCGCCACGAGCCACGACGGCGGCTTGTCCTGGCTTCCGTTTACCGAAGTGCTGGGGGCCTGTGGCGGCCTACATGGCCACATCCGCGTCAGTCGCGTGACCGGCACCGCCGCCGTTCCGGACAACTCCTGCGGTGGCGAGCAAGGCTTTGCGTACACCCAAGACAACGGCCTCACGTGGAGCAGTCGCACAGTGGAGGGCAGCCAGGCCAGTGACGGAGGCTTCGATCCCAGCCTGCAATTTGGCCGCGACGAGGGATGGCTGTGGTTCGGCCAGGGCAACTCCGATGGCGCCCACATTGCCCTGAGCAAGGACGACGGCGTTACGTGGGAGCCCCTCGGGGCTGGCATGGGCGTGGAGGCGACAACGTGGTTGGATGTGGGTCAATACCATGATCCACCGATTGTGCGCGCGACCTTCTCCGATGTCCAGGTGGGCGATGACGACCGGGTCGCTTTCGCATTCCTTGGGCTGGAGGACCAAGACGGCAACGGCCGCGGCGACGAATACCCCAACAGCAATCAGTGCGACGATCGCCAGGAGGTGATGATTTGGCATTACTACGTCGCCATGTCTCTGGACGGCGGGGACACATGGAGCGTCCACCGCGCCAGCGATGACCCGGTCCAGGTGGGGGGCATCTGGGATGGGGGCGGCGGGGACCCGTGCCGCAATCTGCTGGATTTCAACGACATGGACATCGACAGCCGGGGACGCCTGTATCTGGCCTTTGCTGACGGGTGTATTGAACAATGCGCCGAGCAGCCCGACCCGAGGAGCGGGGGATACCGCTCCAGTTACGCCACCATGATCCGGCAGGAGACTGGACGCGGCCTTTTTGCCGCCTTTGATTCCAACGTCACGGCCGCGCCGGTAGAGCCAGACGCCGAAGAGACGCCGGCCATCGGCGTGCTGGGGCTCCTGGCAGCCGTCGGAGTTGCCCTGGTGCGTAGAAGGCGCTAGCGGCGGCCCGGGTGCGTCGGGCCCCGTTCCCCTCAAATATGACCCCCCTGTCGGCGGCGCCATGGCCATTGAGCAAACCTTCGTCATGATCAAGCCCGATGCCGTCCAGCGCGGACTGGTCGGCCAAATCATCGCCCGTTTCGAGGCCAAGGGCCTGAAGATCAAGGCCATGCGCCTGGAGATGGCGGACCCCGCCATCGTCGCCAAGCACTACGAGGTCCACAAGGAGCGCCCGTTCTACAAGCCCCTCGTTGAGTACATCCTGGGTGGCCCCGTCGTTCCCATGATGGTTGAGGGCGAGAGCGCCATCAGCGTGTGCCGCGCCCTGATGGGCGCCACCAACCCCGTTGACGGCAAGCCCGGCGAGATTCGCTTCGACTTCGCCCAGACCATCGGCCGCAACATCATCCACGGCAGTGACGGCGCCGACACGGCTGCCTTCGAGCTGGGTCTGTGGTTCCC
>JBFIJP010000296.1:0-5372 GCA_041600695.1 Thermoplasmatota archaeon
CACCTCGCCCGGGCCCGTGTGCGTGACGGGAAGCTGCTGGCTGCCGGTCCAGATCAGCGTGGAATTGTCCGCCAACCGGGTGTAGCGGGTGAAGGTCTGCTCGCCTTGGTCGTCAGGAGCGCCGGCCAGGGTGGCTTCGAACTGGTACTCGCCCAGTGTGGCGGTGGCAGGAAGGAGGGCATCGGGAAGGCCAGCGGCAGCCAGGGGACCGGTGAGGGTGGCCTGAGCCGAGCCGTTGTGCAGGTTGTAGCCCGCCGCCGGCCACAGGATGGCGAGTGTGTCGTTGCCTGCCAGGACCCGGAACAGGTACTCGTGGATCCCGCCGTGGTCCGCGGCCCCGGGCACCGCGTCGCCGGGGAAATCAACGAACGTGTAGACGTGGCCAAACCAGGTGTTGGGGAGCGCTGCCGTTGGGATGGTGAAATTGTCGCAGTTGTACACGTCTACGATCAGGACGCCAAATTCCGAGGGCTCGCCGGTGATGGGATCGGGCAGGGCCGCCGCCTGGAAGCCTGCCGGAAGGAGCGCCTGGACGGCGCTCCGGTTGGTCGGCTGGGCCATGGAAAGGCCGCTGCAACCCTGTAGTTCGAAGTCTCTTAGCAGGGCAATTTCCAACGGCCCCTCCCGCGGGGGGATGGGTTGCGGCGCCGGTCCCGGCCCGGGCGGCGGCGTCGAGCCTCCGCCGGGTGCTGGAGGGGCCGGGTCGTCGCCGCAGCCGGCCAGGACGGTCGCCAATGCGAGCGTCATCGCCACCGCCAGCGAGGCGAGCCGGGGGGGAGGGCGCTGGGCAGGGCCTGGGGCAGGGCCCGAGGCACGGCGCGGGGCACGGCCCGAGGCAGTGGCGCGGGCGGCAATGAGACGATTTGGCACAGGGGCACTTGGGTGGCGCACCGCATCCCTTTTTCGGTCAGCTACGCCCGGGCTTCGGCCTTCTCCTTTTCCTCGAACAACTGGTCGACGACCTCCCACACGGTCCGGATGTGCGGGATGGTGATGCTGCCGCCCACCACGAGGGCCACATTGAGGGCGTCGAGCAATTCTTCGCGGGTCCAGCCCGCCTGCACGCACTGGTCGCAGTGGTACGCAATGCAATCGTTGCAACGAAGCACGGTGGAGGCGACCAGGCCCAGGAGTTCCTTCGTCTTGCCGTCCAGCGGCCCGTCGCGGTACGCCGCGGAGTCCAGCGCGAAGAAGCGCTTCAGGTCCCGGTGATCCTCCTTGAGCAGGTTGTCCGTCTTGCGGGAGCGCTCGGCGCGAAACTCTTGCAGGTCCATGGCCCCGACGCGGACGCCCCAGCTTTACCCGTTTTGCCCCACCCCTGGCCCTGCCGGGCAGCTCCGGCGCGCCTCAGCGGCCAGCGGAGCCGCCAGATCAAGACATCATACTGGCTCGGTGCCCGGGGCCGGAACATCCGGTTCGGCGCTCAGGCGAAGCCACCTGAAAGTGAGGGCGTAGCCGGTCATGCCAACAATCGCCAACGTCACGAGGAGCGTCTGGGACAGGACCGCGAGTTGGTACTGCACGAAGAGGAAGCACGCGATTCCCAGAACCACCAGGGACGCCGACTTGCGCCAGACCCAGATGTCATGGCCAGGCAGCGGCTTGAACGGCATGACGGAACTCGCCAGCGTTGCCAGCACAATGCCTAGGCCCTCCTCGCCGAAATCCCAGCGCCACACCCATCCAAACAGGACGAAGGGGAGCGACAAGGCCAGCACCATGCCCAAGGCACCCAGCGCCCGGATGGCTTCGCGCCCCGACTGCTGGTCGGCCGCCTCATCATCCCCGCCCCCATCCCCGTCGGGGTCGTCCTCGTCGATGTAGCCCGGGTACCCGAAGGCGGTTCGCAGAACACCCGCCGAGAAAGCAAGCGCCACGGCACCGGACAGAAGGAACCGGAAGCGGGCTTGGGCACCGCTGGCACGCGCCAGAAGGAATTCCGACCCGTAGGCTCCAGCGAAAAACACGGCAACCGCAAGTCCGACGATGGGCAGGTTGGCCACGTAGGCGCTCCAGGTGATGCGCTCCAGCGCTTCCATCGTGAAGAAAGCCACCAGAAGCAGCAACGTGGCCGCGGCCGCGCCGATGGCTGCCAGGCGGCGCCTCTGGGCAACCTTGGGCCCGACGTTCTTGGTCCGGTCGCGCATGACATCCTCGCCAATGGCGAAGGCGCCCTCGCGGGCCGTGTCGACGAGCAGCGACGACAGCGCAGCCCCACCCGCCACGATGCCCGCGCCCACCACGATGGCTGTGACCGCTTCCCCCAGTTCGGCGCGGGGGTTGTGCACGATCACCATCCGGGCTGCGTGCACATGGTAACTGGACGCTGCGCCGTCGGCCGCTACCGAGCGCGCCTCCAGCCGGTAGCGCCCATTGGGCCAGTCGGTCGTGTTCCACTGCATGGCCAACCCCTCGCCCAGGAGGCTTTCCCGGCCGTCCCCGCCGACGGCATAGACGCTGAGACCCTCCGCCTGGCCGTCAAAGGCAACATCCACCTGGCCCCGCACCGTGAAGCTGGGCCCGGCGAGCCACCGGCCACCGACGCCCACGCGCAGTTCGGGTTTCGCCTGAAGCTCCCCGCCGCCGGCAGCGCCGGCACCGCCACCGGCACCGCCGGGACCTCCGGCGCCAGCGCTGCCCGCGTGGCCGAGCCCGTCGGCATCCGAGTCCTCCTCGGGCTGCGGTTCTGCTTCAGGCGGATCGGTGGGAGGAGCCGGAGTTGCAGGAGCAGGCGCCAACCCTGTACCGGCCCCACCGGCCCCACCACCCCCGCCGCCCGCGCCCGCAACGGGCCCGGCTCCAGGCGGCGCCGCGATGGCGTAGCTGCTCGTGTGGTTGACCGTCGCCCACACCTCATTGGCCCACTGGTCACGGCCGACATCGAACACGCGCAGATGACGCTGGGGCGTCGAACCTTCGATGACGCCATTCTGGTCCGGGTCCACAAACAGGTCCTTCCACGCAGCCCCATTCCAGTAGAGGAGTGTAGCCTCCAACTCGCTGAGGCCAAGGCGCATGAACTCCTCGTCGCTGTAGCCCAGCCGAATGGTGATGCGTTGGCCGGCGCCGTCGTGCCCCGGTCCCGGCTCGATGGCCAGGTACCGGAGGGCCGTGGCGGCTCCGGACGGGGCAGGGATGCCGGACTCTAGCAGGGCGGCCGGGCCCCCCGCCACGCGACCGGCCACATCCACGCTGGCGGGGCCCCGCGCCGCAAAGGACAACTCGGCCAATCCGGGAATCGCGACGACATCGAAACCATCAGGGGTGGCTACACCGCTGGCTGCAAACCGCGCGAAGGTCGTCACGGAGACCGAGGTGCGTCCAACCTCCCGGAGGTTATCGCGGACGGCCATTTCCACCGTGAAGATCCCGATGGTGTCCCAACGGTGGCTCTGCTGGGGACCAGCGCCGCGGCTGCCGTCTCCAAAAAGCCAGCGGACGCCGCCCACGCGGCCGTCAGGGTCCACGCTGACATCTTCCAGACGAAGGGCCTCCCCGATGTGCGCCACCGCCCCGTCGGGCAGGGCAATGGCGGCCTGCGGCGGCAGGTTGGCGATGGCGAGCCTGGCGCCTTGGCCGGCTCGCTCCGTGGGACCGGCGACCATGACGGCAAGGGCGGGCCCGTCACCTGGCGAGGACAACCGGCCAAGCGCATCCACATCAAGGATACCGGCCGGATCGGCAAACGCAGCCCCTAGGGGCACCGAGGAGGAAACCATGTGGGCGGCCGCGGCACTCAGCAACAGCGCCCCCACAATCAGGAACGCGACCACCGCCGGGCGACGACGGGGCCAAAATTGTACGGATCTGCAAACCAATTGCATCTTCGCGCCGCCCTGCATTCCCTGACCACCGTTTCCAGGCCCAACATCGGCGCTGCGGCAAAAGAGTGTCGACGTACAGCCACCCACCCGAAGCATGCTGCTTCGCCAAGCTTTACCGACACCTGGTCATCGAAGAGCGTGGCTTTGCACAAGGGTGCGCACGACAGCCGGGCGACCGCCGCCCTGGCGTGGGACGCCTTCATGCTGCTGCTGGCCCTGGGCTCAGTGGGCCTGGTGCTCTGGTTCGAGACCGCCGACCTGACCCCGCAGCAACGAACCAACATTCTCCGGCTGGACCTGCTCGTCGTGTTCATTTTCCTGGCCGACTGGATCGCCGCGCTGCTTCGCGCTCCCGACCGGGCGCGGTACGTGCGCCGCGCCTGGTGGGAAATCCTGGGCATGATTCCCCTGTACGTATCGTCGGCCGGCGTGCTTCGCTTCCTGCGTCTGCTACGGGTGTTTCGCGTCCTGCGCGCCATCAGCCGCGTCCACCACCTCATCGAGCGAAGCCGGAAGTTGGCCCGGGACAGCAACGTGCTCCCCCTGGCGATCGCGTCCTCCTCCATCACCGTCGTCGGAGCGACCTTGGTGTGGTTCGTGGAACAGGACGTTCCAGGCAGCGGCATGCGGCATTTCTCGGAAGCCCTCTGGTGGGCCATCGTGACCGTCACGACCGTGGGGTATGGAGACGTGACCCCTGTGACCACCATCGGCCGCGGCGTGGCCGTGGTGCTGATGGTGAGCGGCATTGGCACCATCGGTTTGCTGGCGTCCCAGGTGTCCTCCGCACTCATCGCCCACCAGCGGGCAGAAGCCCAACCACCCCAACCACCCCAACCATCCCCCGAGGAGGCCCCTCCTGCCGCGGAGGACGTGGCGGACCTGGCATCCCAGTTGGCACGGCTGGCACACCTGTACGACCAAGGCAAGCTGACCGACCACGAATTCGCCGCCGCCAAGGCGAAGCTCCTATCGCCGTAGCCCGCCTCGACGCATCGTGCCCCGGTTCCAGCCGTTCGAATCGCCCCTCGTCGCCGGCCGCCTCGTGCGGCGCTACAAGCGATTCCTGGCGGACATCCGGCTGGACTCCGGCGAAACCATCCTGGCCCACTGCCCCAACTCGGGATCCATGCTGGGACTCGCCGAACCAGGCAACCCCTGCCTGGTGCGGCACGTACCAGACCCCAAACGCAAGCTGGCCTGGACCTGGGAACTGGTGAACCCTGGCACCACCTGGGTTGGCATCAACACCATGCGCCCCAACCGGATCGTCGAATGGGCCATCGGGGAGAGCCTGATTCCAGGACTGGACGGCGCCAGCAGCGTGCGCCGCGAGGTGCCGTACGGGCGGGAAGGACGAAGCCGCGTGGACCTGGTGGTGGGCCGGGGCGCCGCCACCCACTTCGTGGAAGTCAAGAACACCACCCTAGCCAGCCATGACACCGGCGGCCCGCCGGGAGTCGCCTTGTTCCCCGACGCCGTGACGGCCCGCGGAGCCAAACACATGGACGATCTGGCCCACGCGGTGGAACAGGGGCACGAGGCCGC
>JBFIJP010000297.1:0-5349 GCA_041600695.1 Thermoplasmatota archaeon
AACTGGACTGGACGCCCACCAAACACGAACAATGCGAGGGCCGCCTGCACCGCATCGGCCAAACCGACCACGTCAACGCCTGGTACTTCGTCGCCACCAACACCATCGACCGCGACATGATGGGAATCCTGGAATCCAAATTGGCCGACATCCAGGGCGTCGTCGAGGGCCGCGCCAGCGACGAAGAATTCCTAGGCGAAGTGCTGCGGCGAATCCTGGCCGAGGCAGCCTGAGCGGCAGCAGCGCCCGCCAGCCTGCCGGAGCGCCACAACCTCTTTGGCCGACGGCGGGAGTTGCTCGTGCATGACCCGATTGATTGCAGGCTTCCTCGCATTCATCATGATCGCCGGCTGCGTCGGTGAACCAAACGCCCCGTCCGACCAGGCCGGGGCCGAATCCGAACTCCTCATCGACGCCAACCGGCCCACGGAGTCGTTCGGCGATATCGTCACCGGGCCCGCCGTCGGACCCGACCTGAACGCCACGACCGCCGCGGCGCCCAAGCTCGTCGAGGGCGAATGGTGGAGGGTCCGCTTCGACGCCTACCTCGGGCGGGAGACCGTCGAGGTGGTCCGTGTCGTCGCCAACGTCAACGACGACGGCTACATCATGGGCATGCCCCATGAGGGCTGGCTGAAGGAAGCCATTTCCTTCCACAGTCCCGCCTTCGGCGATGTCAACTTCGACCTGTCCTACAACACCCACAACGTCCGGTTTGAACCCGTCCGCTTCCCTCTCGAATTAGGCGCCACCTGGAAGACCGAATTTGCCACGACACCCATGATCGCCACCGTCGCATCGGCCGACGAATTCACAGCCGAGATCATCCTCGAAGTCGACGCCGAGGCGCAGGGATCCGACCCCGTCACCGAGGCCCTGGGCTTCTTCTCCGGCGGCGCCACCAGGCTCACCTACGACGCCCGCCAGCACGAGGTCGTGAAGATGGAGTCGGAAATCGGCACCTGGGAAGTCATCGAGCACGGCTACGGATACGAGGGATGGGTGACGGTCCCGCGCGGAGAACACACCGCGATCGACTACGGCACCTTCGGCCCCGTCTCGGACACCCACTCGCCACTCCCCCGGACCATCGATGTCTCCGGCGGCTTCAACCGGATGACCATGATGCACTTTGTCGGCACCGCCACCGAAGCCCCCGGCTACTTCCGCATCCGGGACATCGCACCCGACGAAACCGAATTCCTCACGGAAATGCAGGGGGCCGGATTCCTGATCCGGTTCTATGAAAGCAACGCCCCCGATGGAACCTGGACCGTGGAGGACGTGACCGGCGGAGCCGGCTTCACGTACAGCATGGGCATTGCGTACCACCAGTACGACATCCACCTGCCCGACGGGGCCAAGCGGTCCGACCACAGCCACGCCGTCATCCGGTAGGCACGACGGCAAACTTCGCACGGGGCCGTGGCGCCGCACCCACGGGGCGCCAGTTGGGACGCGTTCAGCCAGCCTTGGCCTTCAGTAGCGCCGCTTTCGCCCACCTCCTGTGCGGCCACAACCGCTTGAGCACTGTTGACTGATGACCTGCCACCTGTTGACAAACATGGAACCCTAGCTCCGGAACCAGGGGCGCGTCAGGGCAGCAGACGCAGTTGATCGTATCACTGCTGAGGTTGTGCATTACCACCAGGCTCGGGTAGTAACCGGAGAAGTCGCAGGCGGCCACATCCTCATAGATACCCGGCTCGGGAACCATGATCTGGCCGCCGCGGTCCACAGCGCACAGGGTTGCTGCGTCCTTCCAGTCCTCGGCAAGGTTACGCTTCCACGGCAGCGCGACGCCTCGGTCCGTTGCCTCGTCGATCTGCATCTGCTGTAACGCGTAGCCGGCACCGTTTCGATTCACATCCTGGGCACGCCGGTTGCTCACCCGCGCCAGGTACAGGATGCCGTGCAGATCCTTGCGATCATCCTCCGAATCCAGGGTCTTCTTGGACAGGTCAATGTGCCAGCGGCCCCGCAGGTAGTACGCGTGGGTTTTGTGCAGCCAGCGGCCGTACGTGTGGATCGATTTGGACTCCTGGTCCGGGTGGTCCGGGTGCGGGTCCGACTCGCGCCCCAGCCAGACGTGGTGGTGCAAATCCAGATCCCGGATGCGCCGCAACAGGAACGGAACGTCGAACCGGTCGCCGTGGCGAGTCACGATCACGTCGGGGTCAATCTTCTGCAACCGACGCCCAAACTCACGCAGGACCGCCCGCTCCGCCCCCGGATCCCCCGGCGCAGGGCATTCCAGCACGACATCCCCCAACCGGATTGACTCAAGGGCGTCCGTCCAGGAGCGCTCAGGGCCGGCCTGCCTGGACTTCACTTCAAGCCGGAGGACCACCAGCCCCGGGTCCGGATACTCCACGGTCCAGCGATCCTCCCCCGGGACGAGGCGCATCGTTTCGGAGTCCAGCCGACACAGGTGGAACAAGCCCTGGCTGTGAAGCCAGCGGGACTCCGGCTGATGGTCTACATCGAAGAACAGGAACCCCTTGCTTGCCGTGGCCTTGCGCAGGTCGGTTGCCACCCGGTGCAGGTCCTGGAGCCGCCGGGGCCGCACGCGCACCACGGGCTCCTCGGGGCCCCGGAGCCAGAGACGCGCATTGTCGCGCCAGAAGGACTCTACCCGGTCGTCGGCCGCCAGCAGCTTCTCGGCGGCTTCAAGGGGCTGTGCTTCCGACTTGATGCAGAACTCGGGGACGTATTCCACATGCCGCTTGAACACGCGATGGCCCAGCTTGATCCACAGTACAAGCAGGCTCTTGCGGGGGTGCGGATAACAGTCGAAGAGCCAGGCGTCGGTCAACGAGGAGATGGATGGTGGTTCTGCGCCAAGTCCACCTCGAAGGGGTGAGTGGAGCTACTTCTGCGCGGGGGCGGCCAAAGGCCAACAAGTGTGCTGATTCGTTTATATCAATCCCCGGGCTTGATTAGCCGGCCTTGACGCTAAAATCTGGTTGAGGTCAAGTGTTCGCGGATGAGCATGACTTGGATGTTGTGGCCGATCTGTTTTGCTTTTATTTCATTTGCTTGGGCGGTTGGGGTGCGGCTGGCAACGCGGTCGCCGAAGGCGGCTTTAGTCATTGCGAATGTGGTCTCTACGAGGTTGCGACGGCCGTAGAGTGCATGGAAAAGATTTGGGAATTGGCGAGCAAATCGCACTCCTTTTTCATAGTCGGTTTCCGGGTGACAGGCCCACTTCGCGTTGCTCCTTGGTCGATGCATTGGCTGGGCGCCGCGCCGGCGGGCAATCGCCATGCAGTTTTGATTTGTGTAGGCCGAATCGGCCAGACTGCGCACGATTTTGACGTTGTTGGGAATGGCGCCCAAGACGCACTCGAAGGCCTTGGAATCATGCACACGCCCAGCCGTTTGAACCGTGCTCAAGTACAACATTTGGGGTACCTGGACGGCTGCATGGCTTTTCATCCACGCATCCCCTGCTCGTAAGGCGTAAGGCGTGCTTCGCCAAGACATTCGTCCGCCACGGTACCCTGTTGCGTCGGTTGCAACCACGGCTTCTTGGACGCGGTGATCCCGTAGCAGCCAGGAATGAAAGCGCGCAAAAAGGTGGCGAAACCGTCGGCTACGATTCTTCCGACTGAGCGTCGTCGCATCATACGTTTGATGGAAACCCATGAAATCCTTAACGATGCGCAAGGTCGACTCAATTCGGCGGTATGAAGCAGCAAAATATTGACGGAGAATCAACGACAACAGAATCACTCTCTCGTCAGCTGCGCGTCGACCAACCTGGGCCCTTCGTTGCCACGTTGGAAATGCATTGACGAGATCCCGGGCACGCAGAATAAACAGCTCCGTTTCCTGACTCAAAAACGAATCATAGCGACTCCAACCAACCTCCCGAAGCGCATCGCCAAACGTCCACGGCCCCAGCACCGCCTGCCCCGAAAAGGCGAAGGCCCCAGTCGACATCCCACGCCATGCGGCGGCGTCGTTTGCTTTCATCTTGGTCGATAACGCAGACGACCCCGCCGCATTTTATTGCAACGATTCCAACCGGATCGAAGATCAGGTCAGGAGTTTAGCGTCAGAGCCACATATGCATATGCGAATCTGGCAACGGCTGGCGGAACCGGCCATGCCGATGGAAAAGGCGTGGGCTTCATCGCTATGGGCCGAGAACTCACAATGGACCACCATGGCGACGCTCGCTTGCCGGGCGCACGATTGGAAAGCCATTCAAGGGGCCGGGATGAAAATGCAACCCTAGACATTTCGGGGCTGTTTCGGATCGAGAGCCTCAAGCCCGGCAGCAGAAGCACTAACAGCCTTGAGGGCCATTTCTACGGTTTGGCGTCATCAGGTAGATGGGATGAAGGTGTGCACTGGAGCTTCGATGCTTCGGCTGCCGTATCCACAGCAGCTAGCGCCCTAGGGCTGGGAATTTTGGCGAAGCTGGCCTTCGCCCTCCTCACCAAACTCAAGCCAACAAGCGCTCTCAAGCACCCGAAGCGCAAGGCCTTGATGGAGTACATCAAGAAGAATCCGGGTGCGACGTTCCGTGAACTCTTGCGGGCGACTGGAATTCATTCGGGAACGGCTCGGCATCATGTGGCGATTCTGG
This sequence comes from Thermoplasmatota archaeon, assembly GCA_041600695.1. GTDB lineage: Archaea > Thermoplasmatota > E2 > JACPAO01 > JAHFTW01 > JBFJVP01. The sequence goes on from JBFIJP010000297.1 coordinate 4,598, forward strand.
TTCGAAGTGGCTTGGTGATGCAACAGGAGCACAAGGCGACGCATCGTTTCTTTGAGAATCACGGCAAGTACGCGGAGAATTGGAATGAAGTGGTTCTCCTTCGCGAGCCGGAGCTGAAGCGTTTGCATGACTGGCTGGTGGCAAATCCCGGTTCTCCGCAGAAGGAGATTTTGGCGGCAACCGGTGCGTGGGGTTGGAGTCGGTCCACGACGCAGCATCGGTTGGGGCGTCTCGTGGAGGATGGTCTCGTTGGGATACGACAGCAGGGTCGTTTGAAGTTGCACTCGGTGGCCAACTCCGCGCCCGCGAAGGCACCCGCGGTGCCGGCCCGGGCGGGGGCTGTGTCGGCGGCCTAGGCTGCTAGTGGAAGTCTCCGCTGCCCCATTTGCGTCAGTTCAGCGCGACTCAGTGTGGGGCGCCGGGTCAGCAGGCCAGCCTCCCAGAGGGCTCGGCACGCTTCGTTGAGTTGCTGTCTTGTCAGTTCGAGTTCGGTCCGGGTGTCCTCCACTTCACGCAGGCCCTCCATGAGCATGGCCAGCAGGACGGGTCGCTCGAAGTCGAGGTGGGGTCTGCGGTTGATGGCGTTGCTGTGCCGGCGGGCTCGGCACACCATTTCGTCGAACCAGTGCTGTTCCCGGGGGTGCAGTTCCGATCGGAATGCTGCGTAGCGGTGCTCGAATGTGTCGAGCGCCATCGTGGTCGTGGGGGTTGATTGTCCCATGTTGCGCCTCCAGGGGGCCATTGCGCGGTGG
>JBFIJP010000298.1:0-5334 GCA_041600695.1 Thermoplasmatota archaeon
GCGGCGCCCCCACCAGGTCTTCAGCGCCCCGAACAAGCCTGCCAGAACAAGCACCCGAAACGCCAGCACCGGCAGGCCTGCGACAGTGTTGGCGGGCTGCATGGGGGGTGTGAAGAACAGCAATTCCGGGGCCTCGAGTCCGGGGATCATCGCGAGCAGCACCCAGGTGTAGTACTGAACGTACGCCATGTAGCCGAAGTCGCTCACGGATTCCGCCGCATAGGCGGCCCAGCCGAAGCGCTGCAATTCGTACGACACGGACGCGGCGACCGCCACGGCGATGAACGTGGTCAGCGTGAAATTCGCCACTCCCTGGTGGAGTTGGGAGGTTTGGGAGTCCGGATGGCGCAGGAGGTGAATGCCCTTCCACATTAAGGCAGCATACATCCCGGTCGCAACGAGCCGGGCCCACCAACTCTCGGTCGTCACCCAGTGAAAGTACGAAATGACGATGACAGGGCCGACAACGGCCATTGCAATGGTCTTCACGACCTTGACTGCCGCCAGAACGGCGGCGGGCAGTTGCAGGCGGGTTCGAAGGGGTGCATCCCCGACGGTATTGGAGTCCATGGTTCAGCTCCAGAGACTGCGGTTGGCCAGAGTGCCAACCGGCAGCGCACTGGCAAAATACCGTTCGAGTATTTTTGGTCATCGGCGGTTGTTCTCGACGGCCAAGCGATCCGGGTCGGCGTCGGCTACCGCCATGGCCACCATGGTGATCAAAAGCACACGCCAACACCTAAGACAGGCCAGCCAACCTCCCCGCCGTGGCCGCGAGAATTGCTTCACCGCTCGTCCTGCTCATGCTCGGCCTCGCATTGGCCGGCTGCCTGGAAACATCCTCGTCTGGCCAGTCGGCGCTTGGCCCCACCATCGGGCAGCCGGAGAGTCTGTTCTCCGAGTACGCGTCGTTTGAGCCGACAGTGGCCGTGGCGCCCGACGGCACCGTTTTTGCTACGTCGTCGTGGGGCAATCCGTTTCTGGCACGCCACCCGAACGGGGTCGTTGAGCGGCTGGATCGGCCGATGCCCCGCGAGGCGCCGTTTCTCGGCGCCCAGGCCGGCGACGTGATGATCCAGTTCGATGACGCGGGGCGCTTGATCTACCACGCGCTGCTGTATCACTACGAGAACAACGCCGCCTACCGGGCGTTCGTGCTCCTGGGCCTGCACGTGGCGGTGTCCGAGGACGGCGGCCACACGTGGCCAGTCAACACGTACGTTTCGCTGCCGGACTCGCAGGTGGCGCCCCAGCTCGGCGCCGACCGGCAGTGGCTGACGGTAGCGGCCGATGGCACCATGGTCCTGATCTACCAGCGCGTACCGACGGTGCTGGGCCCCGCTGTGCTCGGATTCCCGGTCACGGCCCACTACGTCCTGGCGGAGCCCGCGGTGATGGTGTCGCGGTCCATCGACGGCGGAAGCACTTGGAGTGACTTCCAACCGATCTCGGACCCCGCCGTGGCGGTCATCAACGGCCAACCCATCGCCACGGTTGACGGCACGATCCTAGTCCCCTACTTCGAGTACACCGCAACTGGTGCGGCGCTCAAGGTGGGCATCAGCCAGGACTCTGCGGCCTCCTTCGAATCGCACGTCGTTTACACCCACGCCGACGGACCAGGCGCTTGGTTCCCCTCGATCGTCGAATTGGAGCCCGGCACGCTCGCCATGGCCTGGGTCGATGGCGCCAGCGGCCTCTCGGTCGCCACCAGCCCCGACGGCGGCGTCTCCTGGAGCGACGCAATCAAGTGGAGCGCCCCCGGCGAAACCCTTGCCACGTCCCCATGGGCCCTCGTCCACGACGACGACCTGCATGTCCTCTGGTACCGCGACACTGGCGAAGAAACCTCATCTCTCCTATGGAGCCAGGCGCCCGCAGCGCAACTGGATGCTCCAATGCGCGCCGTGGTTGATCCACTGGTCAACGGCACCACCGTCAAGCGAGCCATGACCGACTTCGCCCACGGCGTCATCCAAGACGGGCGGATGCATATGGTGTGGAGCGACCTGGTGGATCCGCAGCTTTGGTACTTGGACCAGAGATTGGACTAGCAAGCGTCAAGCATCTGGATGTTGGCCGAGTGAACAATGGGTACGCGTGGTCGACCTCGTACAGCGAGGCGTTCGTTCCCATTCCCGACGACGTGCCTACGATCGTGAGCGTACATGCGGATCTTGCGCACAGATCCAGGCTGGAATTGTCCCGCGAGGCCCGGCGACCTCCCGGACGCCCAGTTCAGCCAACCTGCAGTTTCAACCACCACCACCATCTTTCTTCGGGACGCTACGATTTGCGCCCCGGTGAGCCTGTGGTGGCGTCGGTCGGCCCCGGTGGTCTCGTCGCTGCCGCCCGGGCACACGTGGAAGCTGCCTTTGCGCAGCCCCGCTTCCGGGTGCCGACGCTTCCAGAAGCGCTGCCCCTTTCAACCCCCCACAGCTTCGAGGCGTCGATGAGCCTCCCATCCACGTTCGACGACTGGGTTGAGCGCTTTGGCGAATGGCAGCAGCGGGTCGGTTTCGATGCGGCGTGGCTGGGTGATTACAAATTCGAGGCGTTGTACGATTACGACAACGTGGCGCCCCTGATTGAATACGGGGACTTTGCGGGGCGGCCCAAGTGGGATCGACCTCTACAGATTCCCCACCAGAACATCCGCGACGCGCTGTTGCACTTGATCGCGGTGCAGGGGGACACGGAGTTCGCCTCGGTGGAGCAGCAGCGGCACCTGTTGGCGACTGCTCCGACGGAATACGACCGGAAATCGGCGCTGCGCATCATGGCGGAGGAGCAGCGGCACGGCTGGCAGATGTGTCACGTCCTGATGGAGCAGTTTGGCCATGCAGGTGCGCGGGAGGCGCAGAAATTGCTGGAGCGCAACGCCCAGCAGAGCACCCGGCTGCTGGGGTCATTCAACGAGCCGTGTGATCATTGGCTGGATTTCTTCACGTTCACCCAGTTCGTGGATCGCGACGGCAAGTACCAGCTCAAGATGCTATCCACATCAGCGTTCAAGCCGCTGGCGGCGTCCATGGGGCCGATGCTGAAGGAGGAGTCGTTCCATCTTGGTACCGGCGCCAACGGCTTGCGTCGGATCGTGAAGGCGGGCGTGGTGCCGATTCCGGTGATCCAGCGCTACTTCAACAAATGGATTCCCACGGCGTTCGATTTGTTCGGCAAGGATGAGTCCGGATCCGCCGAGTGGGCATACGTTTGGGGCATCAAGGGCCGCTACGACGAGGCCGAAGCGGCGGGGGCCGGCGAGGCGGTGGACAAGAAGCACCTGAATGAGCGCGCCAGGGCCCAGTACCGGGACGAGATCGTTCGCGAGGTGACGCTCCTCAACCAGCAGGTGCCGGCTGGCCAGCCCCGTCTGGTTGTGCCGGATCTGCGTTTCAACCGGGCCATCGGTGAGCACGCCGACGCCGAGTTCACCGTCGACGGCAAGGCATGGTCGGGTTCGTACGAGGACTACCTGGCATCCGCGCTGCCGGGCCCCGAGGACGCTGATGCGTTGCAGGAGTGCTTCAAGCAAGATTGGATCGCGGCGAAGGCGGCCTGATGGCGCCCCGCGCCGCCCTGGCCGGGGTGGGTTTCGATTCGGAGGCGTTGGCCACTTTCTTTTCCCGTGTGCCTGAGCTGTACCGACTCACGGCCGGACAACAGGAAGTGTACCAGGAATTACTGTACACCATTGAGCATCCCCTGGGGCGCCCAGCGTTGGAGCGCATCACGGACGCGTACCGTTTTGCGCGGCCCACATGGACGAACCAGGCGGCCGCCGACGCCATCCATTTGCTCGATCCGCTCCGTTACCCAGACGTGGGGCCACTGGGCAGACTGCGTGCGGTGGGTGGCCTGAACCTGTCGGCGCTGACCCATATCCTGCACCACATTCACCAGGCCTATCCGATCTATGACAAGGCGAGTTGTGCGGGGTTGGCCAAGCTTGGCTTGGAGGTTCCTTTCGTGAAACTCCGAGAGCCAGCGGTGTACGGCCTTTACGTGGCGGCGATCGAGGAGTTGAAGGTGCGCATTCCGTACTGGGACGTCCCGGAGACCAACGTGGTGTTGGGTCGTATTATCCAGGGCGCACTGCACGCGCTGGGCGCCTAGCGGCGGGTCCAACGTGCTCGTGGCCCAGCCTCCTGACAAATACGGGCCCATGTGGGCCCTGAAGTTCCTACTGAACCGCTCGCCCGACCAGCAGCCAGAGGCCGGTCTCGAGCGGATGCGCCGCGGGCCGTCCGATCCCTGCCTACGGACCGGTCGGCGTGCACCGGTAGCGGAGGCCGCCGACGTGGGAGCAATTGACGTGGATGTGCCCCGCGTCGCACCAGGCGTAGCTGGGCGGGTTGTCCGTGGTCATGACGCAGCTTGGCAGGTTGTCGGGATCAGGGTCATAGCCGTCCGCCGCGACGCTACCGGGGGCCACCATCGCCACGAGCAAGAGCGACACCACGATACTCTTTCCTGAAGCCCTAGCCATGGTTGGCGTGAATCGGCGCCGGATTTGAGGGGTGCGGTGGTGCAGCGGGCGAGGTGCTCTTCCTGCCGCCTGCCGGCTTTTCCCAGCTAAAGCAACAGCGGGTACGCCCAGCAGGCCTGCTACGACAGCATGGATGGCTTATCCATCCTGACCCGGCGTCTTCTCCGTTCACGGGGTACAGGCAGACCCTGGCTTGCGCGACCTGCCCGGCCAGTCTACCCTGCCCGTAGCGGGCGTCATCCGGGGAACGGCGGCCAGCGAAATGCCCCGGCAGCCCCCCGGGCACGCCTGCCGTCGAATTGCCACCGTTCATGTGGATTCCCACCCCGCCTGGCATGGAACGCCTGGCCGTGGTCGCGGTCTCGGCCAGCTAGCCGGCATGTCATTCCTCTGGACCCCCATCCTCCGCCCCCTCCCCCCGTACTACCCCCTGCGGCGCCGGGCGCAGCGACCGGCACGGCCATCAACGCGGCACCTCATGGTGTTGCGTGCCTGCGGTTGAAGCCAGCCTGGCGGATTCACCGGTCCTGTGTGCGTTGGATGCCGAACGCGGCGTCCTGGGTTTGACGCTCAACCGGCCGGACAAGCTGAACGCCCTGGACTGGCGCACCCTGGAAGCCCTGCGCGCCGGTATCAGCACCGCGGCTGCCGACGACGGCGTACGCGTCGTGGTCATCGATGCCGCGGGCCCATCGTTTAGCTCGGGCGGTGACGTGACCGTCATGCGGGACTTCGCCGACGACCCCCGAGCACCCCTCAACCGGCTGCGGGGCGGCCTCAACCGTTTGGTGCTGGCCATCCACGATCTGCCCAAGCCCGTGGTAGCCTGCGTCCAGGGGGACGCC
>JBFIJP010000299.1:0-5231 GCA_041600695.1 Thermoplasmatota archaeon
CGGCACCGCCGGCATGAACTACTCCCAGATTCTGACCGCCGTGCTGGACAAGATCGAGCGCGAGGCGTTCATCAAAGAAATCCAGCGCCGCATGGATGATCCAAACGTTGAGTGGGTCGAATTCGAGGACATCGAATGGGACTGAAGCTGGACCCGAAAGTCCAGCCGTTCCTACGGACCTTGGCCCCCGGACCCAAACGCGCGATCCGGGAAGTGCTGGCTGCGCTGAACGCCGATTCGCATGCCCGGCCGCCTGGGGTTGACGTAAAGGCTCTCGATCTTGATCTCGACATGGCGCGCCACTACCGTATCCGGGTCGGCGACTACAGGATCGTGTTCCGCATTGAAGGACCGGACGTGTACGTCGTCCGGGCGTTCCATCGAAGCGATGGATATGGGTGGTTGGAGAGATTGTGATGGCATCTGAAGCATCGCCGGAAAGTGGGCGCGAGGCAGCACCCGCCAACGTGTGCCGTGCGGAATTTGGGTTGGAGAAATTCAGCACGGGCAATTACGCATTCTGGGCCGAGTGCCCCGCGGGCGACGCGGAAGCCACGAATAAAACGAATTACATTGTCCGCGACGAAGACCATTGCCTACTTCGCCCGTTTCGCATTCGCCTGCGGCAGAAAAAACACAGTGCCAAGACCGGGACCGTCCAGTACGCAATCGTTCGGACCATGGCCGGGTTGCGGGTATTGCACGCCCTGGCGCTCGGTCGCCGATTAGATGATGGGCGGTTCCGATCGGTCAGTATTTTTCCTGGTTTTCAAACTGAAGTCGTCCAGTCGGGAAAACGATTTCGTCTCGATCACATTACCGTTCGACTGGAAGAGAACGAAACGCTCATGGTCTATGCACGAGCCCGTCGAAACGATAAGGGTCAGGCCGAACTTGACCCGCAAAGCAGCATAGCCAAACTGAGATTGTCAGCTGAGCACGAGGTAGTGGGGGTCGCCTCGTTCTTCATCCAAGACCCGGCCCTACTCGATCGCGCCGGGCTGGCTTGGCGGAGACTTACACAACACAATGTCAACAATCTCTTCGGTAATGGAGGAAGATGGGATATCAAGGATTATGCAACGGTCAAGATTTCGACCGACAATATGGCCGACCGACACCCTATCTGCGGAGTTCCCAGCGCCGCCGGCCCGGGGCCATTTCACCTTCAGCTTCACTATTTTATTGGAAGACGAGCGGTGGAGGCCCACGAGATCGGCTTCATCACCACCCACGTCCTCCCCAACGTGGAACGCCTTGGCCTACCAAGCTCTCCAATCAACCCGGCGACCGTACGCGTGATGGAAGCAGATGTCTCGGCTGTGTTCGGCGATCCGAAATGGAAACGGCTTAGCTGGACTATGCAGCTCGTTCCCGGCCAATTGCACTCCCCGATAATGGCAGTGCCAGCCGCCCTTGGATTTCCACTGCGGGCAGCGCAGCAAGCAGATGTCGAGGACGAGGAACAGACCGGCGATCGCTCACCAAACCCCCCGGGAATCCTGACCCCCGAATAATGGCGACGCCAAGCCCCCCCCCCCTTGCCGGCGCAGCTTGTATTGCTACGGCCCAACCCTTCCGTATTGCCCGTCGGTCACCCAAATCTCCCCGGTAGCCGCGATGTCGGAGTCTTTGGCCGCGCCGCAGGGCTGGCTGTCGTTTCGGACCGTGCCGGCTAGCGATGTGAGCCGAACGTGGTAGTGGACTTCCTTGCAGAGATCCTCGCCGCTCGGCTGGAACTGATGGACCGGGTAGCATTGGCCGTCCTTCAGTTTGTGGACCTGGAGTTTCTTGCCCTGAACTTGCCCCGACTCGCTGATGGTCGGGTCCTCGGCGCCGGGACACTTGAGGCCATCCGGGTCGATCAGCGTGTAATCGGCGGGGGCCCCCGCTGCGACACACTCGGCGGCGGTGCTGTAGACGTCCAAATCCATGGTGAAGGGCCGCTCGGCAACGGTATAGCCGTCGGTGAAGCGCCCGGACAGCTTTGCGGCTGCCTCAACCAGGGGGTCGAGGCGTTCCAGTTGTCTGCCGGTCGCTTGGATCATGATGTCTGCCCGGATGCGCGCGATTCCCGCCGAGACGCAGGTGAAATCGTGGACCGCTTCCAGGGCCAAGGGCCGAACGTCATCGAAGGCGCCTTCCTGCACCGTGGCGGTGGCTCGCGTCGGGCGCCCCTCCACCGGCCCTGCCGGACTGATGGTGGCAGCGACGGTGGACACGGAGCCTTCGGCTGTGACGGTCGTTCCGGGGGCCAAGCCGGGAACCGGCACGGGCCCAAAATAGGTGGCGGGGTTGAACAGGATGAGCAGGCTCCAGGGCACAACCTTGCCAATGGCGTATTCGCGGCTGCCGTCGGGGAGGTCCACGATGGCCGACACACCTGGCCCCCCGCCGCTTCTCACGGCGATGAAACTGAAACTGTCCAGTTCGACCGCGAGGGTGTTGCCTTCAACGGGGTCCAGCGTGGCGCGGATGTCAAGGTAGGACAGCTCGCCGCGCGTGGCGCCGTGGACGTGGTAGACCGGCCCAATGGCGTCGCCGACGAGCGGGATTTCCAGCGTCGCGGGTTGCGACAGCCGGGTCCCATCCGGCTCCAATCGGTAAACTTGCCAGGAATCGTCCAAGCCGACGGCTGCAAGGGCTGCCGGTGACAGCCGGGCCACCGACACGTCCGCTAGGCCAACGTTGGCGGGCAAAGCCCCGCGGGCCAGGCTCAGTTTTGCGTCGCCGCCCTCAACGGTATAGCCCCCGTCCGACAACCCTGGGCCCAGCCCCGGCGTCGGCCCGGTTTGGCACCCGGTCAAGCCGACAAGCACGGTGGCAACGGCGACCCAGAGCTTCACCCCTTCGGCTGGGCCGTCGGCAGTCTTTCACGTTGGCCTGCTGGACGAGGCCCGCGTGCAGGCGTGGGGCGCGGGTGGTGATGGACGCGGCGCGGCTACTGCGCCATGGCCGGCGGCGCCCGTCGGGCTGCGATGGCGCCCACCACCCATGTGATACCGGCGAAGAGCAGGCCCCAGACGATGCCGATTGGAAGCGCGGTGTAGAACGCCTCGAAGCGCGTGGCGCCGGTGACTTCAAAGTCCGCCCAGGCCGGGTGGTTGGCAACCAGCGGCCCGAGCAGCGCCGCCTGCATGGCGCCGGCCAGGACGCCCGAAACAGGACCGGCGGCCGCCACAACCGCCCAGGGCCGCGTGGCCCAGCGGCGGGCTGCGATCACCCAGCCGATGCCGGCAAGAGTCCACAAGCTCAGCTCCACGGCGGTCGCGTAGAAGCCCGCCGTTGCGCCAGCGATGATCGGGATCGCCACCGCGCCGAGCAGGACGGTGATCAGCCAGTCCTTCATTCGCGCACCTCCACGTCCACGATGATGTCAAGGTCCTTGACCGCGTGCGCGATGCCGACGGTGGCAGGCGGGGCGCCGCCGGGGCCCTCGTGGGTGTACGTGACTAGTCCGAACCCGGCATTGGTCGATTCGCTGCCGTCGAACGCGATGGCTGCCAGACCTCCAGCTTCTGCGGTGTCTGCGGTCTCGGCGAAGCGAAGCCACCGTTCGGCGCCGAACGTGCCACTGCTAGGGCGCAGATCCAGTTGCAGTTCGGTGTGCTCGCCACCGCCGTCGATGATCAGGTGCGGCCCGCGGGGCGTGTCATGCTCCTCAAACGTGGCCTCTACGACGCGGCCACCGAGATCCGGGTACAGCGTCACGTTGCTCTGGAAGACCTGAACGATTGCCAACTCCGTGCGCTCGGTGTCTTCGTGCTCGGCCGGCGCCTCCACGGGCACGGCGACGAGCGCCTCCTGGCGCTCGGCGCACAACGTCACGTGGATCAGTAGCGTCGTCAGCCCCACAGCGTCGGATTGGACGGTGAAACCGTCGGGCACCTCCTCCTGGAAATCGGCCGCACGGGCGTCGAAGTGGAGGTGCCACTGGCGGCAATCGGTCCACAGAGCCGGCGGCGGGGGCGGGAGGCCCAGACTGTCGGAAGCGGCGGGCTGGGCGTCAGAGCAACCCGCCAGCAGCATGCACAGGGCCAGGGTCACAAGCAAATGGCGCATAGGCCAGGCAATGCCGCCCGCCGTGTCAAGGTCTCCGCTCCTCGGGCTGCGGAAAATGACGTCTTTAAATGCGGGCGTGTTGGACCCGCGTGGACGCGTCCGACCTCGCAATCGTTCGCGCCATCCTTGAGCGGCCCCTGGCGCCCGTGGCCGAAATCGCGCGGGCAGCAGGTCTTGGAGACAGCGCTACGCGGGCCCGCATCAAGCGCCTTCGCGCCGACGGCGTGCTGGGCCCCGTTTCCGCCATCCCGAACGGCAGGCTTCTCGGCCGGCAGAGCATCGTATGCCTGTACAGCCAGCTCCCCCCCGAGATGGGCTGGCGGAGCGTGCTCGACATCCCATCCGTGATCGGCTGCTCGATCAACCACGAAGGCGTCGTGGCGCCAACCTGCCTCACCCAAGGCGGCGTGCCGCCCGACATCCTCGCCCACCTCGGCGAACCCGAACGCACGTTCGTCCAGCATGACCCGCCGCTGAACCCACCGGGTTCGGAGCTCTCGGATCTGCAGTGGCGCATCCTCACCGCGATCGTCGCCGACCCTGCCGCCAGCGACCGGGCGCTCGCCGCCGCTACGGGACTTGCACCCCGTACCGTCCGCCGCCACCGCGAGGCCTTCGTCGCCGGCGGCCACCTGCGCCTGGAGGTCCAACTGCGCAGCCTGCGCGGCGACCATGTGCTCTTCCACCTCTTTGTCCAGGGTCCCGGCGGCCGCGACCAGGCGACCACCAAGGCCATCGCCGCCCGGCTCGGCGGCGCGTGGGTCAGCCATTTCCTCGACGAACCTCCAGGCGCGCTGCTCTTCTGCGCCGCGGCCAGCCTCGCCGACGCCGCCGCAGCGCCACGCTTTGCCATGGGCCTTCCTGGAGTAGATCACGCGGAACTGGTCATCAGCCGGGACGGGGCCTATGCGACGGAGAAGTTGGTGGAGGCGTGTGAAGTGGCTCGCAGCGGACCCACCCGCCGCTCCACCAGCGGTGCTGCACCGGCATGATTCCGGCACACATCCCAAAACCCAGTTCACCAGCGGCACTGCCGGAGCCGTGCGTCCCACCCCCGCCCCGCTCCTGCCTGGCCAAGAGTCCGTCTGGGACTACCCCCGTCCCCCCAGCGCCGTCCAGGTCAAGGACCGCATCGTCGTCGAACATGCCGGCGTGCGGGTGGCGGACAC
>JBFIJP010000300.1:0-5186 GCA_041600695.1 Thermoplasmatota archaeon
CACACGCAATACGAATTCATTGAGTTCCTTGAGGAAGTCGATGCCCAAATTCCCGATTGCGAATTACATTTGGTGGTCGATAATTACGCAACCCACAAGACACCCCTCGTCAACGCATGGCTGGAAAACCACCCGAGGTTTACGTTGCATTTCACGCCAACATCCAGTAGCTGGATCAACGTCGTGGAGCGCTTGTTTGGCAAACTCACGTCGGACCGGATTCGCCGCGGTGCATTCCGAAGCGTCGACGAATTGAAGCGCGCGATCGAAGAATGGATCAGAACCCACAACGAAAATCCGATCCCATTCCAATGGACAGCAAAAGCCAAGGACATCGCGCGCAAAGTCAAGAAATACCGGCAAACTTACTCCGCACTACACTAGGTTCCGCTTCCCGAGGCCCCGCCGCGCGCCCACCTCCCTAGGTGCCCCGCAGGCTTCATCCTGACCAAGCGCCATGGGGCCACATGCGCGGTTGGCTTCTCTTCGGAGCTCTCCTGGCCCTTGCCGGCTGCACGGCTCCCGCGCCGGAGCCGCCACAGAGCCTGGATTCCCCGCCTTCCCTGGTGGGCGTCGGCTGCCAGTCGGCTGGCTTCGGCTTCCTGGCGGACCACGCCCTGGTAAGCGAGGCCATTGGGCCCCGCTGGCGCACCGACGAGATCGTGCCGGGACGGGCTGGCGTCGCCCAGTTCGTCCTGCGCTGTCCCAACCTAGTGCTCGACGGCGTGGACGTGGGCGAGCAGTGGTGGAGCGTCGTGGCCGTGGGTGCGCAGCCCGTGGGCGACTTGCCCGACGAGGTGCGCGGCGACTTCTATGGCGTCACTTTGGACCAGATCATGGAACCGGGCCCCCACCTGGAGTGGTACCACGCCCACGGCCACCCCGCGACGGAAGGCTCGCCGCGGTGGCAGCGGGTGGCCTCCGGCGCCCAGCAGTCCTACCAGATCGATGTGTCCACTGCCAACTCCGCCGTGAGCGCCGTCACGACCGTCGGCGGGGAACCCGTGGACGAGGGCCAGCGCCGGCTGGTCATCGTGGCGGCTGGCGAGGACGAAGACCGGTTCATCGTCGGCATGGATTCCAACGTCGTGCGCACGGGCACCACGGGAGCCGTGGCCACGTCTACTGGCGACTCGTGGTTCAACCGGCTCGACGGGCTGCCCGCCAGCCCGGCAGCCTGGTTCGTGGAGAACGCCACCTTCGACCTGCGGCCCTGGGTTCGGTAACCGTCAAAGGTCCAAGCCGCCTCGCCGCCCCAATGCCCGAGGGCTCCGTCGTCGCTAGCTTCATCGTGCCCGGCCAGCCGCACCCGTTGCTGATCCCGGACAAGAACCCGGCCTACGCTCGGGCTCGCGACGCCTTCGGTGAGGTTCGCAAGGCCATTGAGGAGTTGGAGCCGGACCTGATCCTGCTCTACAGCACCCAGTGGCTGAGCGTCATTGGGCATCAGGTGCAGGCGGACCCGGCGCCGAAGTGGACCCACGTGGACCAGGAATGGCACGAGCTCGGGGCGATTCCGTACGAGTTCCGCGTGGACCCCGAGTACGGGGCCGCGTACGTGGAGGCTGGCCGCGCGCGGGGCCTGGAAATGCGCACCGTCGCGTACGAGGGCTTCCCAGTCGACACCGGCTCCATCGTGGCGTTGAAGCTCCTCAACCCGGACAACAAGTTCCCGGCCAGCATGGTCTCGTGCAACATGTACGCCGACCGCGCCGAAACCATCGTCCTCGGCAAGGCGGCCCTCGACGCCGCCAAAGCCGCCGGCAAGCGCATCGTCGCCGTGGCGGTCACGGCCCTGTCCAACCGGCTGCACACGAATCCAATTCCGTTCGAGGAGGACCGCATCCACAGCCTCAAGGACGACGAGTGGAACCGGAAGTACCTGGAAATCCTAGGCGACGGCCGGCTAGAGGACGCCAGCCAGCTGGCGCGCCAGTTCAGCCGCCAGGCCAACGGCGACCAGCGCATGAAGGCCATCTGGTGGCTGGCCGCGGTGTCGGGCCAATCCAATCGCTTCGACGGCAAGGTGTTCGCCTACGAGCCACTGTATGGAACCGGCGGCGCCCTGGTGGGCCTGTGGCCGACGGCCAAGGACGCGGAAGAGGCGGAGTACGACGAAGACGACACCGAGGTGCATCTGGGGGACCGCAACGTCCTCGGAGGTGTGTCCGCGTTCGAAGGCGGCGGCCCCGCCGCAGGCCTGCCCGAAGCGGAGCCCCTGGCGACCGTCGCCGCGCAGCCCTCTTCCCAACCGTCCTCTCCTCCGTCCCGGCCTGCGTCCCAGCCTCCGCCCCCGCCCACCGCGAAGGCCGGACTGATCCAGACGAGCAAGGCCCCCAGACCGGTCGGCGCGTACCCCCACGCCCGCCGCGTCGGCGACTTTCTGTTCCTGTCCGGCCTGGGCAGCCGGGTGCCGGGGACCGACGAGGTGCCCGGAGGCCCCGTGCGCAACCCCGACGGTACGCCCCGCGACTACGACGCCGCCGCACAGACCGAACAGGTCATCGCCAATCTGAAGACCGTCCTGGAGGAGGCAGGCGCGACCCTCAACGACGTCCTCGACGTCACCGTCTTCCTGATCGACATGGACCGGGACTTCAAGGCCTTCAACGAGGTGTACCGCAGGCACTTCGAGGGCATCCAGGCGACCCGCACCACCGTGGCCATCAAGGCCCTGCCAACGCCCATTGCCGTTGAGTTCAAGGTGATGGCGAAGGCACCGTAGGGGGTCCTGCCATGGCGAACGTGGCGAGCGTTGACGCTGGCTGCGATGCCGGGGCGGTGAGGGCAAGAGCCCGCTGGCGGGCTAGGCCACGCTGCGTGTGCCTTGGGTCCACGTCGGCTGTGTCGCCCGCGTCATCGTCCAGCCTGTGCCAGCCACAGGCAGGCTCCGCGGACGGCGGCCGCACGAGCGGCCAAGCCTGGGATCATCGGGTCCTTCATCACCATGCTCGCCCGGCTCCGGAACCTCGAAGCCAGTCGGTTTCCTCGTCACGCTTCGGGCACCAGCAGATTCATGAGGCGCGTCCGGCAAGCGCTGATGCTGGGTGGAAGCACCCGAGGAAGAACTGAATGAACCTCCGCAAGGTCTCGTGGGCCTCACAGCGCGCCCCACGTCTCGTCAGGCCAATCCCCATAGCACTTGTGCTCTGCGCTCTCATCGCCGGCAACGCCCTTGCTCACTCCGGCACCGGGCAAGTATCGAGCGACCGGGGCCTGCTGGAAGGAGAGAGCTACAGCCGGCCTTTGCGGGGGTGTCACCGCGACGCTGATCGGGAAGAAACACGCCCATGGGATTACCAGACGTCCAGCGGCGGCCAGTACGCCTTCGCGCCCCACAGCGGCTGCGGCTTTTTCTGGCGTGCCCTCACTTTTTGGGGCACGTGTGTACCCCAATCGGCATACTTGCGAATCAGCGGTGCCGCCACGGATTTCGAAGGCCAATTGTTGCTCCGCGGGCCCGGTGTCCGCTTGGCGACGGCAACCATCGTGGCCAACCCCACCCATTCGCCCGACGGGTGGACGCAAGTCTCCTTTGATGAGGGTCCAAGCATGACTGGCAACGGTCGCTTGCGTGTCAGCTATGATTTGACCCGTGGGCCATCGTATGGGAACCTGGAACTCGATTTCATTCAGTTTTCCCCCGATTGCCAGATCCGGTTGGGACCAACGCCATCGCCAAGGCCACCGCCACCGCCGTCGCCGGCGGGCCGTTGACGGTGGTCGGCCTGGGCCCATCGGGGAGCAACTAGCGGCCTCGGCTATTCCTCAATCCGGGCAGTTACGGCCGCCATGAGGTCCCCGACCGGGGTGATGGTGGCCCTGCCCCACTCCAGGCCGGTGTCCATCATGGCGTCCAGTTGCTCGTTGCTGTCGGCATCGACGATCAGGTAGAGCGTGTGGGCGGGGATGGCGACGTGCATGCTCACGACCTTCACGCCCGCAGCGTCGGCGCCGGCCATCATGCCCTTCACGACGCGCTTGATCTCGTCCGGCTTGTGGGCGATGCAGTCGCGCGGCTCGTGGGTGTGGGTGATGTGGAAGCGCATGGCGCCTCATCGACGGCGCGGCTACTTGGGCCGAGCATGACGGGGCTGGGGTCCGCTCTCGGGCCAGGGCGACGCGGTCGATGCAGGACCGCCGCCTTGATGGGGCGCGGCGCCATGCGCCGTGCGTGCCCCTGATCGACATTTCCCCCACAGTGCATCCCGGCATCGGCGTATGGCCCGGCGACGTGCCTTTCACCAGCCAGAAGGCCATGCGCATCGCCGACGGCCACAACCTGGATCTGGGCGCCATGCGCACCACGTACCATGTGGGCGCTCACGCCGACGCCCCCAACCATTACCAGGCGGGCGGCGCCGACGCCGCCGGGGTGTCACTGGAGCCCTACTACGGGCCGTGCCAGGTCATTGAGGTGCGGGCGCGCCGCGCCCAGCGCTTTACGCTGGCGGACCTCGCCGAAGCGCCGGCATCCCCGCGCGTGCTGTTCAAGACGCGAACGTTCAGCGATCCGGATAACTGGAACACAGACTTCGCCGCGCCGGAGCCGGGTCTCATCGACGAGTTGGCCGCCCGCGGCGTGGTGCTGGTCGGATTCGACACCCCCAGCACGGACCTGTTCGACGACCGCGAGCTGCTCTCCCATCACCGGCTTGCAGCCCACGGCATGGCTAATTTGGAGGGCCTCGTGCTCGACCACGTGGCGCCGGGTCATTACACGCTCATAGCGCTGCCCCTCAAGCTCAGGGACGCCGACGCAAGCCCCGTGCGAGCGGCGCTGGCGCCCGCCCCACGTACAACGGGCGAGGCGACCCACCAGCCGCACAACGGGTGAAAATCATATCAATGCGACGCCAGATTTTACAAGGCGGAGGATTCTGGCGTTGGCCATGACGGGGCAGAAACTCGCGTTGACGTTGGCGATTGGATTTTGCCTGGCCCTGGCCGGTTGCAGCGACAAGTCGGACGGCGGGCCGATCTCGGGCGACGAAGACGCAGAGGACGGCGGGGCGGCCGGACCAGGGGGCCAAAGCGGCGGCTCGAACGGTGCCAGTACCACCGGGACGGGGGATATCCCGTCGGAGGAGCCAACTGTGGGTACCTGCGATGTCGAAAGCGACGCTGCGGTTGCAGTGAGCGCCCGAGGGGTCTGTGCGTTCACCGAGGCCGCCGCAAATCCCGCA
>JBFIJP010000301.1:0-5183 GCA_041600695.1 Thermoplasmatota archaeon
GCGCCGCCGGCCTGGGGGCTCGTGATGGAGCCGTCCGGAGCCACGGTGTCGATGCGCACGTCGGCGGAGCGCACGGGCTCTCGGTTGCCGGCCACATCGGTCGACGTGTACTCCAGCGCGTGAACGCCGTCGCCGGAGACGGACGTGCTGCTGCCGGGCCGCAGGGCTGCGCCGTCCACGCCGTAACGGGTTCCCGCCAGGCCACTGGTGGCGTCGGCCGCGTCTAGGGCCACGTTGACGCCGGATTGGAACCAGCCGTTCTCGCCCTCGATGCCGCTGAGCACCGGTGTCGTGACTGGCGGCGTGCCGTCGATGCGGACGACCGTGCTGCGGGTCTCCTCCAGGCTGCCGTCGGACGAGTCGCGGCTGAAGTACTCCAGCGTGTGTTCGCCGTCGTGGCGCACCAGCACGCTGGTGCCGTACCAGGGCTTGCCGCCGTCCACGATGGAGTAGGTCGCAGCGGGCAGGCATTCGGACGTGACCTCGTAATCCACTTGGACATCGGAGGTGTACCACGGCGCGTTGCCGAAGTCGCCCGTCATCTTTCGGATGGATGTCGTGGGAACGGCGCCGGGGCACGGCTCCACATGGACGAGGTAGCCGTATGCGCGCCCCGAAAGGTTCTCCCAGGCGTCCGGCGTTTCGATCAGCGCTCCATGAGTCCCGTAGCCGTGCAGGAAGGCGGTGTCGGTTCCAGTAGGGATTACGCGCGATAGCCGATCGTCCCCGTGTCTCCCGAAGTAGCTAAGCACCTCCATTTCTCCCGAAGCGGTCAGGCGTCCAAACATGCCGTTATCGCCAGACCATGGGCCCGCTGCGCTGGGCAAGGGCTGGATGGCCCGGAGTGTAGGCAGGTCCGTGGACCGGGTGTAGCCGGCGAACCAGATGTCGCCGTCGGGGCCCTCCTCGATGTCTTCGATCCAATCATCCGAGGCACCGCCAACGTACATTCCGAACCGGAGCTCCGTGAGATCCGCGTTGAGCCGCCCGATCCAGGCGTCGTAAATTCCGTGGCGCTCGTTGAAAGGCGTGCCTGGGGTCGGTAGGTCGGACGACCGGGTCTCCAGCGCCACCAAGATATCTCCGTTGGCCGCGACGTCGAGTGCCTCGTGGCGAGTGAAGTCCTGGTAATCGCCGCCGATGTACGTGTTTGCCAGTTGGCCTGATAGGTCGCCCTTGAACATGGCGACATACCCGTCGTACCCATACGACCGCTGCGCCTGGTAGTTACCGCCGAGGTTCGAACTACGCGTATGGCCCATGACAACGACGTTGCCTTCGGGCGTCAAGTCCATGGACGTAAGGTGATCATAGCTGTTGCCACCGTAGTAGGTGTGGCTGACCAGGTCGTACGTCGGGCTGATGCGGCCCAAGTACGCGTCATAATGGACCGCGAAGTCCCAAAAGAACTCGTCCGCTGGCCCCCGGGGGGATCCGTACGGGTACGGTCGCAGGGCGTTCTTGGTTTGCAGGTTTTCGGAATTGCCGTAGCCACCGAACAGAATGGAGCCGTCCGGCGTAAGCAGGGCGTCCGTCAGGTAATCCAGGTTGTTGCCGCCGATGTAGGTAGAAAAAAGCAGTTCCTGCCCGTCGCCGCTAAGGACTGCCACCATCCCATCCCAATCGCCGCCGGCGTGGCCAGCCTGGATCGGGTTCACCAACGGGAATTGGGACGCCGTCTTGGTCGTCGTGCGCCCGTACAACAGGATCCGATCCGCGTCGGCCGCGCCGACGCCGCCAGATTCGGCCTTCTCACCGCCGAAGTAGGTTGCAAATTCGTAACGCCGGGTGTCCGGGTTGACCTTGTAGACGAACAAGTCGTAATTGGCACGCGAAGGCTCGTAGGCGTTCAGGCTGGTGTAGCCCGAGTGTCCGACGGTCGCGCCGAAAACCAAGCCGCCGTCGCCAGACTCGACCATGTCGCCGGGCGGGCCAAACAGGGGTGCTGCGTAGGTCACCTTGGGGTCCACCGTGAGCAGGTGGGTCGGGTCGTAGTCGCCGAGGTCAAACGCCACGACGCCGTCGGCGAGGACGCTGAACGCGCTTTCGACGATCTCCAGTTGGCCGTCGATCTCCTGGAAGCTCACGGGAGCATGCTGCATGATGGGGCCGGCGGGGGTGTCGATCCAGAGGTTTCCGTCCTCATCCAGTCGCAGCGCGTCGGCGCCGTCGAAAGCGAGCCGGATCTGGCTCGGATCCGCGCCGGGCGCCACCACGAAGTCGTACTCGTACGCCCCCTCGGCGACGCGGTGCACGACATCAATGCCGTCGTACACGCTGGCTGCCCGCAACTGCTGGAAGCGCACGGGCTTGAAGCCCCATTTGGAGCTGTCCCCGCCGGTGAAGTACCGGACGGTCAGGTGGTCTTGCACCTCCTCCACGATGGCCTCAGGTGCCGCGCCGTCAACGAAGCGGGTGACCACAACCGAGGAATTCACGTCGGCTGCGGGCTCCGGGGCCGCACCTGGGAGGCTCTCCTCCGGAACGGGCCACACATGGGTGATGACGTCCGTGTCGGTGATCAGCGTGACATGGTTGTCGCCGGAGAGCGCGTAACGCACATCGTCGGGGAACTGCCCGTCGTTACGTTCGAATGCCAAGAGGCTGTTCTCCATGGCCATGTCCACCGGCCCGCCGGCGCCGGTCGCGGCGTCCGCGGACGTCGGTGCCGTCGCGTCGGCGCCCAGCAGCGGCGACGCCAGCAGCAACACGACCGCGCACGCGGCCGCCCGGGCCAATCGGCCCGTCTGGGTCGGGCGGCTCACAGGGCACCCCCCAGTTGGGCGCAGTCGTCCGCCGAAGTCGGCCCGTGGGCCTCGGCGCTGCGGCACAAGGCGTCCTCTTGGGTCGGCACGACAGTGACGGTCATCTGGTCGTGGGATGGGCCGTTGCCGGCCAGGTCCCAGGATCGAACCTCCAGGACGTGTTCGCCGAGAAGTTCGTGGGTCGTGCTCCAGTCGTACGTGTACGGGGCCACCGTATCCGACCCAGCGAAGTCGCCGTCGATGTAGAACTCAACCCGGGCAACACCGGCGATGGCATCGTCCGATGTCGCCTCAATCACCGTGTCGGCAACCAGGATCACCGGCAATTGGCTGGGCGCCAACTCACTTGGGATGGCGCCGAGAACACCGTCGCCCCGATCCGGGCTGGTGATGCGCAACGCCGGGGGCGTCGTGTCGCGGACCACCTGGATGGACGTGGACGGGCCTTCGTCGCGGTCGGTAAGGGTCGCAAACGCCTCGATGGTGTGCGTTCCGTCAGTGGCGATGCGTAGCGCGGGTACGGCGTCGTAGTCGCCGCCGCCCTGACGCATGTTCATGTGATCGACGGCGCAGTCCGCGTGGGGTGCGGCGGTAGCGGTGGCCCACACGTCGCCGACGTAGATGCCGCCTGCTGCCTGGGGGCCCTCCAATGCAATGCTCGAGATGGCATCGGGTCCGCACGGGCCCAATTCCATCACGAATGGACGATAGCCCCCGATACCGTGCAGGTACCAATACGCGTAGCCGGACAGGATGGGGAATCCGTTAGAGCCCAAATCCAGGCCGGAGACCGCCTGGGTGCGCGAACCTCCGACGGGCACGGTCCAAATGATGTCCTCGGCGTCTCCATCCAGCTTGAAGGCAATGCTATCGTGGCCTGCCAATCGACCTCCCCAGCCGAGGGTCGGGTAGAGGCTCCGGGTTTGGCCGGACATCCAGATGGCATCCTCGGTCGCCAAGATCTGCGTGAGCCAGTCGTCTCGTGGGCCGCCGTAGAAAGTGCCGTACGTCAAGTCGAACTGGTCATCGAGGACGTGCCACCAGGCGTCCTTCCCACCGGCAAAACCGAGTTGGTGGGCGTTGTTCGTTACCGGGAAGTTGTCCGACGCGGTGTGCCCGGCCAGCATGAGCCTGCCATCTGGCAATTGGGCCACAGCGTTGACGGTGTCGTAGCCGATGCCTCCCACGTAGGAAGAATACTGGAGCTCCGACAGGTCGCTGCTGATCTTGGCAAACCAGCCGTCCCAGCTAGCCATCACGTCGGGGTCGTATGCCTGCCCGTCGGCCGTCGCGGGAAAGTTGGACGAACCGGTCGTTCCGCCGAGCAGGAACGACCCGTCCTGGAGTTCAACAATGTCCTGTACGTACTCGTGGAGGCCGCCCCCCAGATAGGTGCCGGCAACCTCGTGCAGGTCCTCCCCATCGATGCGCGCCACGTAGATGTCATACCCGCCCGCGTTCGTGGTTTGGAAGCCTCCGTTGGCGGCGCGAGTATAGTGAACGTACGAATTGTACGTGTGGAGGAAGTCGCCATTGTTGAGTTCAATGATGCGGCCGAGGTAGTGGTACCCGTTGCTGGCCGCCATGCGGTCGATTTGCGTTCCATCCGCGGTCAGCCGCAGCACGAACTCTACCCAACTCGTCCAGCCAGGTTCTCGCACCAAGCCTGGGAAATCGGGCGAATTGGTGACGCCGGTGAGCACGATGCGGCCCTGTGAATCCACGAGGAGGCTCTGGATTTCATCAGAGTAGCCACCGCCAAGGTAGGTGGCGTAAGTGACGCCCTCCCCTGGCATGAAGCGGTACAGGAAACCATCGGTGGAATAGCCACCTGGGCGCTGCTGCAACGCATCCAGATTCTGCAGAATATCGCGGTCGCCAGTGGAGCCGGTGAACCAAATCGATCCGTCATCGGCCTGGGCGGTGCCCCAAACGTAGGTATTGCCGGCCCCGCCCCAAACGGAGTAGCTCTCAAGGATGGGGTCGATGACCAGTTCGCGCCGTGGGTCGTAGTCGCCTAGGCGGTAGCCAACGGAGCCGTCGGCGCCCACCTCGTAAGCGGATTCGACCGGCATCCTGCCGGCAGGTCCGTTCTGGTAGGTGTGGGGTGCCTTCAAGCGCAGCGCCGCCGGGCCGTCGCCCACGACGAGACTTCCATCGCCGCCGATGCTTGGGCGAAGGTCGCCCTCGAACGTGAAACGGGCGACCGCGGGGTCGGCGCCGGGGGCGACGATGACGTCAAACTCCAGGCTGCCGGAGGCGGCGGTGTAGAACCGCACATCGATGCCCGGCCAGAGGCCCGTGTAGAGGACCTCGTCGTACGTGGTGATGTCGCCGGTTCGGCTGTCGCCCATGAAGTAGGTCGTCTGGGTGTCTTGCGGGTGCAGGCCTGTGAGGCCGGCGTCGCCGCTGGCGTCC
>JBFIJP010000302.1:0-5161 GCA_041600695.1 Thermoplasmatota archaeon
CCATGGACCCGTGGGATTTTGAGCAGGTGGACTGCGAGAACCCCGAGCCGGGAATCCTGTAACAAGGCAGGGCACAGGCATGGGGCACGGCGCCATGCTTTGGTGCATGTGCACCCCATCGTCTGCGAGAGGGTTTTGAACCGAACGCAGACGTCCGGCCGGCACCCCCGAGCTGGTTGGGCGAGCATGTGAGGCGACGACCCCTCGTGCAGTTGCCCAGTCAATTGGCGTGCCAGGACCACAATGATCGTCCCACCCACCCGCGCCCGCGCCTTGCTACTGTTCGCCCTCGTATCCACCGGCACCCTGGCGGCCCCCGCCAGCGCCCAGGCCCCCGACGTTCCGGAGATCCTCCACGGACTCTGCAACCCGAGCGACTGCGGACCGGACACTTGCCCCGCCGACCTGAAGCCGGCCTGCGTGCCCACCGCCTGCACACTCACTCACGGGCAACAGACGGAGCCCGTCCTAGAGTCCGCCGGCGCCGAGGATTGCCGCCAATTCCTGTGCGATGACGTGGCCCGGACCCTCGCCCACGGCCCGGACTTGAACGGGGTGCCCCTGGCACTTGACGCATTGGGAGGCATGCTGCACCACGCACGCAAAGACCTGCCAGCCTTCCAGGCCCGCTGCAGCCTCTTGCCCGGCGTTCACCCCCCCGGCTGCCCTGCCATCGTGAGCACCCCCGCCGGCGCGGTGCTGTTCTATGTGTACGTGGGCAGCATCTACTCGGACACCGCCATCAAGCAGTGCGGCGGCGTGGTGACCCCGCTGGGCGGGGCCACCGGCACCCACGTGTACGAGGAAACCACCCAGCAGGCCAGCCTGGACGGCACATGCCGCGCCCGGCTCATGGTGCAGGCGGCCGTTGCGGGCCCCTTCAGTTCCTGGTACGGCGACCACCACTGCTAGCTCCGCCGGATCCTTCCCCTTCCACCCCAGCGGGGGCCACGCCCCTTGTACCCAGCCCTGGTCTCGTCGAGGCGAGCCCGGGGTCGCGGCGCCCCAGTCACGCGGCGCCCCAGTCACGCGGCGCCCTGGCCCCGCCCCGTGCCGCCGACCCCGGGCAAGGGGCAATGGGCAAGGGGCACCGGGCACAGGGCACGGGGCACGGGAGCGCGATGGCGACAACGCATGCCCGGCAGGCGCGGCGCTGTCGCCCACCCTCCATCCCGTGATTTGGCATCTCCCCCCGGGGACCGCCGCCGGTGCAGGACTTGGTACTTTCCGCTCCGGTTTTGCACGAGAAAAGAAAGGCCAGGGTATGCGTACCCCCGTGGTCACCATGGCCCTTCTCCTTTCAGCCGGCCTGGTGACTGCCCACTCCCCCGGTCCCGCGGCAGACCCGATTCCTGCCGGACCCGGGGACATGGAGGCGTACATCGGCGTCACCACGGCCCTGCACGACCTGTGGGTCGTCCTGGACGCCACGTGCGACCCGGACGCCATCTTCGCGTTGCTCTACCTGATCACCACCGCCCAAATGGGCTACCTCCTGGCCGACTCCCATTTTGAGGACAATCCCTACCTGGTGACCTGGGACGCCGACTTTGCATCCCGTTACCTATGGGCCTACGAAGTCCACCACGCGGGCGGCGCGGCGCCGGAGCCCTGGCGCATTGCCTTCGCCCACGCCGCTTCCGGCACCAGCAACGCCACGCAGGACCTCTTCGCCGGCGTGAGCGCGCACGTGAACTTCGATTTGGCTCACAGCACCTACGACATGCAGTACCCCCAGCAAGGTCGCAAGGATGACTTCGACCGCGTCAACGACGGCTTCTCCAGCGTCATGGCTGGCGCCTACGACCAACTCGGCGCCCGCTACGACGCGAGCCTCGGCCGCGACGCCAATGCAACCTCACCCCTCGACGACGTGGTCGTCTCCGCCCTCATCACGTGGCGCGACAACGCCTGGAACAACGCCGCCTCGCTGGCGGCCGCCCCGAACCCGACGACCTTTGCGGCCATCGAGGCCACCATCGAGGCAGAGGCCATCGCCGCCGGAACCGCGTTCACCCAGAGCCACGGCGACACATCGGCCCAGCGCACCGCCTACTGCCATGCCAGCGGCCACCCGCCGCTGCCTGCACACCTGGGAGGCCCTGGTTACGGCAACGACTGGCTGGCCCCCGGCGGGGAGGATTTCCTCATCTGCCACCAGCACGGCCCCGGCCAACGCACCATGACCGTCAACGACCACTCGTGGGGCGCCCACGAGGCCCACGGCGACTCACGTCGCGCCTGCTGACGTTGATTCTCGTGGGACCCGCTCGAGGGCGACGGCGA
Source organism: Thermoplasmatota archaeon (assembly GCA_041600695.1). Taxonomy (GTDB): domain Archaea; phylum Thermoplasmatota; class E2; order JACPAO01; family JAHFTW01; genus JBFJVP01. The sequence continues at coordinate 2,287 of JBFIJP010000302.1, forward strand.
CCCGGGCACTGATGCCCAATTCGCTGGCCAGCCGATCGAGCATGGCACGTTCCGTCCCCGTCACCATGCCATCAAGGCGGGCCCCCTCAACAGCGGCGGCGTAGATCTCCCGCGCCCGCCGCGCCCGGTACGCCGGCGACTCCTGCACCGTCGGCATCAAGCCATCCGCCAGCCGCGAGGCCCACCGCTGCAGCGGCACGAACGCGAGCGTAAGGACACCCGCGGCAGCTAGGCCAAGCCAATAGGAATCAAACGGCACCAGACTCTCCAGGCTCTCCGTAGCCACAAAGAAGGCCACGGCAAACGGCGCCACCACGAAGCTCCGCCGCAGCCCCATCTTGATGCGCAGGTCAATGTGGAACAATTGCACCTTTAGAATCGAATAGGCCAGCATCAACATGAACAACAAGGACGCGGCCGGAAACAGGACACCCGCAGCCACCGTGTACAGCACAATGCTGGGATTGGGGGACCGGAACGCGACCTCCAACAGGGTAAACGCCACCAATTGCAGGACCTCCCACACAATGAACGTCCCCGCGTACCACTGCGCCTGACGATGCAACAAACCGCCCCGGGGGCTCTCGCGGATCGCCCCCACGGCCGCGACGATACCCAGGCTCGCCGTGGTGAGGGCCTGGATTTCGAAGATCAGCGTCCCCAACCGCGTCCAATACGAGTCAAAGCGCGCGTAGGGCACCTCCACAACTCCTGCTACGATGTGGTCAAAGTTGACCACCATGGCAGCCACCAGCGGTATCGGCGCAACCCACAGCGCGGCGCGCACCGGGCGCGGACGTAGCCAAGCCATTGTACGCGTGGGCAACGTTGAGAGAAACAACAGATAGAACGGCGCGGAAGCATAGAAGCCAGCCAGGCTGACCGCCTGTAGCGCAAGGCTCGTGGGCACATCCGCCGCCGCGAACATCCACCCCACGCCCACCCCGAAACCCGTGCCCATCGTTACGATGAAGAGCGCCAGCGCACGATTCTGGAGGCGACGTGGATTCGTCAGGTAGATCAGGAACGCCAGAGCCCACGCCACGAGCGACGCCACGATTCCCGTCAACGCCCAGGGATTCCAGTACAGGCCCACAAGCCACGAGTTGAATGCCTCAACAAAAGAATTGAGGGAAGGCGTGCCTGCACCGCGGCATCGAAGCCCGCGCCCACCACGGCTTCCTAGCGGCCGTTCCCCCGGGCCCCCCGCTACTGTTGCTGCGCAGAAACCCCACACCATGCTGCATTTGCAGCCACAAACAACCCAGGATTCTATTACCTCCACCAGACGGTCACACCTCGGGTGCGGCCACCGGCCGTACCTGGAGACACCATGCACCGACCCATATCAGCTCCGCGCAGCAGACGCGCCCGATCCCTGGCCATGGCGACGATGGCCATCGCCCTGCTATTGTCCGGCACGCCGATGGCCGCCGGAGACGACGGAATCCCGGCCCCTCTGGAGGACTGCACGGATGCCCCCTGCGCTGCCGTCAACTGCCTCGCCACCGGATGCCCCTCCGCCAGCGGACACCCAGCAAACTGCAACCAAATCCTGTACACGCCAGTCGCCGAGGTTGGCCTCGGAATCTATCTGGCCAGCGTCTACACATCCAGTTTACTCATGGAATGCTTCTGGGTGGCCTCAACCGTGGGTGGGCCTGTCTACGTCCACCAGTCCGCTGTCTGGGCCGAAACCGACGATGTGCTCACGTTGACACACACGTGCCAGTACGCCGTGCATTTGGACGTGGTAGTCGGAAACCCGGTCGGAGCCTGGACGTTTCAGGACAGGTGCTAGACGGGCCGGACACGTCCGCGCCGGCCTGCCCTCACCGGTCCGCCTAGCGATCGATGGCGGGCCGCCAAAACGACACCGCGGCGGGGATCTGCCACCCGGCGGCTTCGCTGCGTCCAAGATGACGACAAGAAGAGATTGGAAAGAGAAAGGAAGAGAAAGGGAAGAAAAGAGGCCGTTCGCCTAGGCCGTAACGGTCTGGGCGCGGTACTTGGGGTGGAACGCCTGGATCGTCTTGTTGTCGATCCGAGTCAGCAAGGACTCGTCCACCGTCGCCAGGAGCTCCCAGCCCAGGTCGAGCGTGTCCTCGATGCTGCGGTCCTCGTCGCGGCCCTGGCGCACGTAGCGGTTCTCGAAGAGTTCCGCGAAGTCCAGGATCTGCAGGTCACGCTTGGACAGCGCATCCTTGCCGACGATGGCCACTAGGCCACGAAGGTCACGACCCTCGGCGTAGAACGCGTAGCACTGGTCGCTGACCTTCTTGTGGTCGTCGCGGGTCTTCGTGCCACCGATACCGGCGTTCATCAGCCGACTCAGGGACGGCAGAACGTTCACCGGAGGGTAGATGCCCTTGCGGTGCAACTCACGGCTAATCACGATCTGGCCCTCGGTAATGTAACCGGACAGGTCAGGAATCGGGTGCGTGATGTCGTCACCAGGCATGGTCAGGATCGGGAACTGGGTCACCGAGCCCTTCTTGCCCTTGATCACACCGGCGCGCTCGTAGAGCGAGGCCAGGTCCGTGTACATGTAACCGGGGTAACCACGGCGACCGGGCACCTCTTCACGAGCCGCACCGATCTGACGCAGGGCCTCACAGTAGTTCGTAACATCCGTGAAGATGACGAGCACGTGCATGCCGAGGTCGAAGGCCAGGTATTCCGCCGCCGTCAGGGCCAGGCGAGGCGTCAACAGACGCTCGACAGCCGGGTCATTTGCGAGGTTCTGGAAGATCACGGCGCGCTTGAGCGCACCCGTGCGCTCAAACTCGTTCATGAACTTCTTGGCTTCCTCGTTGGTGATGCCCATGGCACCGAAAACCACCGCGAAATCCTCGGAACCGCCGCGCACCTTCGC
>JBFIJP010000303.1:0-5153 GCA_041600695.1 Thermoplasmatota archaeon
ACCCGCTCCCGGTGCACCCGCAGCAGATTCGCTGCAATTCCTTGAATAGTGCTCGAACAGGTTACCCTGACCCTTGGTGGATTCAATGAAAAGCCTGGTAATCTTGATGGCCTCTTTCCTGGTTGCATCGACCCTGCCTGCCACCGCCCAAACGGGACCCGACCACATCATGCGGGACCTGCAAGGCGCCGTGAGCAAGGCCGTGGCAACCCTCGAACCGGTCCAAGGCCTTGGCATGGCATGCCCGCCCCCGGCCGGGGTTGCCCTACCCGCTTTCGACCCCGTCGCTGACGACCCCAAGCAACCCCTTGGCATCGAGCTCGGCGAAGCCGACGCTAAGCTGCCAGCCGTGGCCCTCGGCCCCGACGCAGTTGCCAGACCCAGGGGCGGACCCCCAACAGCAGACCCGGCCGACCCGGCAACTCTTCTGGGATCTGGAACGCAACGCTACGCCATCGGCCTCGTAGGCGGCGCCTCCTCGGTGGGTCCGTCCTTCGCTGGCGCCCCCGTGCTGCGAGTGGACCCCGTGTTGGAACTCGTGGTGGTGGATGTCCCCATCCCGGACTTCGCAGCGTTCAACGACGCGGTCCGGCAGAAACCGGGAGTTCGCTACTGCGAGCATGACCACGCCGTGCGCTGGATTTCTCCCTACGCGACGGTGCCGCGAGAGTGGCCACCCACCGCCGATCCCATTGGAAGCCTGGCACCGGCCCTGCCCATGAGCTTCGCCACCGCCACCCCAAGCGACCCCCTATTCTCCAGCCAGTATGCGCTCAACCACATCCGTGCCGAAGACGCCTGGGATGTCACCTACGGCAGCAGCAGCCGAACCATCTGCATCGTCGACACCGGCATCCGATACACACACGAGGATTTGGCCGGCCCACGCTACCTAGGTGGCACGGACTTTGTCGACGGCGACGCCGATGCGTGGGACGACGGTGGCCACGGCACCCACAGTGCCGGCATCGCCGCCGCGACCACCGACAACGCCCTTGGCGTGGCCGGCATCGCCCAGGCAGGTATCCTTGCGGTGCGAGCTGTGAACGCCGCCGGCACCGGCCACCCCAGCGATGTGGCCAGCGGGATCGCATGGTGCGACGCCAACGGCGGCCACATCATCCTGATATCCCTGGATCACGCGGCGGACTACCAGGTAGTCGGGGATGCCGTCAGTCTGGCGGCGCAGGGCAGCCGGCTCCTGGTGGCTGGACAGGGCGACAACGGCATACCGACCACCTACCCCGCGGCTTACCCCGAGGTTCTCGCTGTGGGCTGCACCGACGCCGCCAAGGCAGCATGCGCAGGTAGTGCCCCCGCACCCCATGTTGAGGTGGCAGCCCCCGGCAACGGCATCCTGTCCACGCACGCCACGGCCGACGACGCTTACGCCAGCTTGGTGGGCGTCGCCCAGGCGGCGCCGTTGGTTGCCGGCATCGCGGCGCTTGCGTGGTCGCTGGTGCCAACGTTATCCGCCGATGACGTGCGTACCTTCCTGCGGTGCACGGCCCAGGATTTAGGAACCGCCGGATTCGATGAGCAATTTGGCGATGGCCTTGTCGACGCGCGGGCGGTGCTCGATGCCGCACAGACCGGCTACTGCACGTGTTCAGCAAGTACCCTGGAAATCACGGGGTATGACGACCTGCTGGGCGCAGGGGAATACGACGGCCCGGTGGTGGTGACGTTGACGCTCGGGCGGGGGCGCACGCTTGCTGGCGCCAGTCACACGTGGACCCTTCACGATGCCAACGGGTGGCCCGGCCCATACAGTGTCACGCGGACGCAAACGGGGCTCAGTTGGGAGTTCGTGGGCAACGGCCATGCCATCTATGACATCACGTTCCAGGTGCAGACCCAGTGCTTCGACCCACCGTTTATAGGCAGCACCGAAACGGCCTCCATCAACTGGTTGCAGCTCAATTGAGCGGCGGCCCCCTCTACCTTCTTGTTGGCACCCTGCCCCAGTCCTGACGCAGCTCGGCGCGGCGACTGCGTCGACCGCCCGGCGTTCGGGGCGCGGACATGTTGACAGCACGGGTTGGTTCCTGCCCCGCGGACGCCCCCCCCCGGCCGGCCTTCTTCCACGGCCCCGGCAGCCATCCGTCGGGGCCGCCCGAAGGGGCAAGGTGGCGCCCACCCGCTGCCGGGACCACACCCACAGGGTTCAGGAGCCGGACTTCGACGGCATGGCAACGAAGCCGAGGCAAGGTGGCGCCCACCCGCTGCCGGGACCACACCCACAGGGTTCAGGAGCCGGACTTCGGCCGCCATTCCCCGCGGCCGCCAGCCGACCGGGAAGCGGCTTGGCGGCGGGACCTGAAGGACGGCCAAACGTGCGATCGCGGCTGAACAACGGGAGACCACCGCGTGGGGTCCAAGCCTGAAGTCAGCAAAAACAGAGGAAGGGGGTTGAGACCCGGTCCAGGGGCGAGGACCCCACCATGGTCCGAGGAGCCTCAAGACTCAGGCAACACCTGACATGAGGTCTCAATGCGCATGGCAGGTCGGCCGCTGGCCCGAATTCCAGGGAGGCCAGGCCGCCACCCAGACCGTCTTGAATGCCTCAACTCCGGTGCAGTGGTTGTGCCAGAGGGTACGGTGCCCGGCGCCGCCGTGCGCCCAGTCGTTGCCGCCGCAGTCCCAACCGTCGTACCCGCCAAAAATCGTGTCCGCCGACCAGTCCCCGCCGTAGATGTCGTCGTCGCCGCAGCCGCCCCACAGCGTGTCGGCACCCGCGCGGCCGTAGACGACGTCGTTGCCGTCGCCTGCGTTGACAAAGTCGTCGCCCCAGCCTGCATCGATCCAGTCGCCGCCGCCCTGGCCATAGATGAAGTCACCTCCCAAGCCACCCTCAATGGTGTCCCAGGCTCCGTCCCAGTCCGCCGCCGTGGTGTCGCCCCAGATGGTGTCGTCGCCGCTGTTGCCGCGCAGGACATCGTGGTCGGCGCCGCCGCGGACGTAGTCATTGCCGTCGCCTCCCTCCATGGTGTCCTGGCCGGGCCCGCCGTCCATGATGTCGTCGCCGGCGTTGCCCCAGATGTGGTCGTTGCCGGAGCCGCCATGGATCCAGTCGCGTTTCCATCCGCCGCGAATGGTGTCGTGACCGTCGTTGCCATAGATGGTGTCTTCGCCGTCATCCCCCTGGATGTCGTCGTCGCCCGGGCCACCGTGGATGGTGTCCCAGCCGGCCTGGCCCCGCATGTCGTCGTTGCCCTCGTTGCCCTCCATGTAGTCGTCGCCCCAGCCGCCATCCATGTCGTCGTCGCCGGCGTCCCCGAACAACTGGTCGTAGTCGTTGCCTCCGTCCATGTCGTCGTTTCCGGCAGCGGGCTCGACGGTGCCGTCGGGGCCGCGGTCGCCATACAAGTGATCCTCGCCCCAGCCACCCAGGATCTTGTCGCTGCCCGAGTCGCCGTACAGGAAGTCGTCGTTGGCGCCGCCGTCGAGGTGGTCGTCGCCGTACCCGTGGTATGTGAATCCCCACGGGCCGCGGTCCCCGAAGAGGTTGTCTTTGCCCCAGCCGCCCAGCAGGGTGTCGTCGCCCCCGAATCCGTACAGGGTGTCGTCGCCGGGGCCGCCGTCGAGGTGGTCGTTTCCTTCGTCGGAGCTGGAGTAGTGGTCGCCGTAGAGGAAGTCGTTGCCTGCGTTGCCGTCGAGTTCGTCGTCCCCGGGGTCGCCGTAGAGGGCGTCGTCGCCGGAGCCGCCCTTGATTCGGTCGTTGCCGCCACCGCCGATGAGCAAGTCGTTGCCGCCCTTGCCAAGGATGCAGTCGTCTCCGTCCTGGCCGATGATCACGTCGTCGGCCGAGGTTCCAATAATCACCTCGCTGGCGGATGTCCCCCAGTACGGACTGTCGCCCGGTTGCATGTAAATGACTTCGTCGTACCAGCTGGCCAAGCGGCCGCAGTACAACACCCGTGAGCCGGCCGCTTCAAGCACGCCGCCTGAGGCGGGCGGGGCGGGGAAGAGGTTCCCGAGCCGATCGACCTCCACGCCCGCGCACCGCTCGAAGGCCTCGCGGTCCGGCGCGCCGGTTTCACCACCGGGCCGGGAGCAGGGGGACTGGGCAGCGCTTTGACAGTCCGCGGCGCCGATCCCTTCGCTGAGCGAAAGCTCCCCATCGGGCGCTGCCTGCACCTGGCATTTGGCCGCAAGGTCAACGCAGGGATGGGATGCTCGCAGGGCCAACGCACCGGCTGCGGGATTGGGTGCCGCGTCCGCATGGGCCGTCGAGGAGGCACATGGCGACTGCCCGGCCGGAACGGAGCCTCCGATGTCGCCCGCCAAATCCCGTTCGGGGAGGCTTTCGGCGCGCCGCTCGGCCGGGTCAACCACATCTTCCGGTTCGACGGCCAAGGGGAAGGGGCCATTCGCCAGGGCCGCCGGGTCGACGCTCCCAGCCGTGTCCGCGACTGAGCCGAGGGCTGCCGTAGGGTCCGCCATGATGCCCTCGGTCCCGCCCGCCAGCTCCTGGACGCGGTGGGTTGCGTTCGGCTGATCGGGCGGGTCGGGTCCGGCGGCCACGACCTCGGGCCATTCCATCTCGGCCAGCCCCGCAGCCGCTTCGTAGGGCACGTCAGCCAATGCGCCAGCGACCGTATCGGGGGGGCCCTGGGAGGAGGAAAGCGGAAGAGCAGCAAGAAGCACCAGAGAAGCGATTGCCAACGTTCGCGTTCGATTCCATTTCTTGTTCATGTCATCACCACACTGCAGTTGCAGGTGCCAGGTCAAGCGATCGGGTTTGGTCTAAGGTTTTCCAGCGAAGACCGTGCGTTTGCACCTTACATGATGCATCGGCCGGGCATCTCCGGCGCGACCCCCGTGCATTGGCAAACAACGCGGGCGCTTGATCGCCCACGGGCGCATGCCACCAACGCCCGCCGCCCGGCGCCGGGCTGGCGGCCTGCTGGCTTGGCGGGTTGCCGCGAAAAAGGCGCGGCTGTCCAGCCACCGCTGCAATGGCCCGGCCCGGGCTGCATCCGCAGCACATCCTCTGCCACCAATCCATATAGCCGACGGAATGGTATTTGGTCGGGATCTTCATGTTAGCCCAAACACGCATTGTTCTCGTAGCGCTCCTCCTGCTGGCTGGCGCGCCCGCAGCGGCCCAAACACCCGACGTGAAACCAGTCCTCGAAATCCAGCACGAC
>JBFIJP010000304.1:0-5129 GCA_041600695.1 Thermoplasmatota archaeon
GAAGAGGGCCTAGTGGAGTTCAAGGAGCAAGGCCGCCTGAAGCGCTACTCGGCCCACGAAAGGGCTCCCGTGCCACCCCCCCTGGTGCATGATCGAGCCACAACGCCAGCCAGCCAGGGCGTCTCACTGTAACCGGGAATTCGAGCCTGCGCGGCGCACGCCGCCCGGGGTTACGGTTCAAGGCGCGGGCCGCCCGAAAGCCGTCCCAACGGCCCCCCCTTCACCCAAGCCTTTGCGCCGTCGAAGGCAACGTCGCGCATGGCGTCGACGAGGGCCCCGACGGCAGCGGCCTTGCCGGCCTTGTCGAGGGGGCTGCGGGTGCGGATCACGATGGAGCCAGCGACGAGGGCCAGGGCACTGACGGTGGCGGCTTTTGCGACGAATTGGATGAACGGGTCTTTGCGGATGGGGGAGCCTTCGGGCAGCTGGCCGAGAATGGACTTGGCTCCTTCATCGACGGCGTTGGCCGTGGCGCCTGCGGCCGCACCGGCGGCCTTGCTGGCGGACTGCACCGGTTCGAAGGCCCGGCGGGCGGCGGCTTCCAGGCCGGGGGCGGCTTCTTCGATGGTTTTCATGGCTGCGTCAGCGGCGACGGCGGCCCATTTCATGCCTTCGGCGACCACGGCGTTGACGGTGTCCATCACTTCTGCGTCGACCGGCGCCGGCTTGCCTGGTTTCTTTTCGCTCATTCAGAGTACCTCCCCAATAATTGTCGGGCGACGACGTCGGCCTGGATTTCACTGGTGCCTTCGAACACCGAGAACACTTTGCTGTCGCGCCAGAACCGCTGGGCGTCGAATTCTTCCGAGTAGCCGTAGGCGCCGTGGATCTGCAGGGCCTCGCGTGCAACGAATTCGACCATTTCCGTGGCGACCATTTTGGCCATGCCGGCCTCCAGGTCGCTGCGGGCCCCGGTGTCCTTCTGCTTGGCGGCGTAATAGGTCAGCTGGCGAGCGGCTTCCAGCCGGCTGGCCATCTCGGCCAGCTTGTGGCGGATGACGGGTTGCTCGGCGAGGGTTTTGCCGAACTGCCGGCGCTGGGTCGCGTAGGCGAGGGCACAGTCGAGGGCTGCCTGTCCAACGCCCACGGCGCGGGCGGCGGTCTGGATGCGAGCGATCTCGAAGGTGCTCATCAGTTGTTTGAATCCCTGTCCCGTTTGGAGTCCCACGACGTTCTCGTCGGGAACGGGGTGGCCGTCGAAGAAGACACTGTAGCTCTTGAGGCCGCGGTAGCCGATGCTTGGGATGGGGCCGCCGGTGAGGGTCGGCTCGTTCCAGGCATCGGGGGTTTTTTCGGCGAGCAGGATGCTGAGGCCCTTGTGGCGCTTGGTGGCGTCGGGGTCGGTTCGGCAGAGGACCGTGAGGACGCTGGCCTGGAGCGCCATGGTGCACCAGGTCTTCTCCCCGTGCAACGTCCAGCCATCGTCGGCCTCGTTGCGCTGTGCCTGGGTTTCCACGCTGCCCAGGTCGCTGCCGACGTTGGGCTCGGTGAAGCTGGCGGCGCTGAGGGTGTTTGCGGTGGCGAGGCCAGGCAACCACCGCTCTTTCTGCTCGTCAGTGCCGTTGTTGAGGATCAGGCTGCCCGTGATGATGTTGCGCGTCATCACTGAGCCCACCGAGAGCCAGCCGCGGCTGAGCTCTTCGGCCACGATGACCATGGTCTGGTTGTCCAGCCCGAGGCCACCGAATTCCTCCGGGAACAGCACGCCGGAGTAGCCCATGTCGCCCATCTTACGGATGAGTTCCGGAGGGATCAGCTGCTGCTCCCGGTCCCAGCGCGCTGCGTTGGGTGCGACCTCACGTTGCACGAACTCGCGGACGTTGGCTCGAAACTCTTCGATCATGGGGACGGGCGCGGATTCGGGGGGCTTGTTAAGAGCGTCGCGAGCGGGGCCTGTGACCGGGTGGCCTCACGCTGCGCTCACGAAGGCCCGGGGCCCGTGGACGTAGCGAACCCCGCCTGTCTCGTACAGGCACTCGATGGTGCCGTCCGCCAGCAGGCCACAGGCGTCTTCTCCGAAGACATCCCAGAGGTGCGGCATAACAAATTGCTGGACGTCAGGACCTATAAGGCGCTGGGCCCCCGATTCCCCCTCAAGGGGTGTGCGCCACACGTAGCCGCCGGCGTCGATCACTGCCGTGGCAAAATAGCCGGCGACCAGCGCCACACCGGCGGGCAATGTTTCCAGGTCCCCGTACGAGTCCGCGCGGCCCCAGCACTCGACTCTTCCCGTGTTGAGCAGGGCGCAGGAGGCGTACGCACCGGCGGCCACATCCACGGCGTCGGTGCCGGCCCGGTCCTCCGACTGGCCGTCGTGGTTTTCGTAGCCACACGTGACGGCGCCGGTGCTCAAAAGGACGCAACTGTGCTCGGCGCCGCTGGCCAACTTGACCACGTTACCCGTCGTGAACCAGGGGTACCATTGCTCACCCCACTGGCAGGTGACGTTCGCCTGGCTCGTCAGGACGCAGGGCCCGAAGTAATGACTGGTGAGCGCCACGGCGTCCTGGCCCGTGTAGGATCGGCGCTCGACATCGCAGTCGACGTTGCCCGTCGTACGCAGGATGCACATGTCGCCCCAGACGAGACTGGCCGCTTGCACCGCATCGCCTTGGGTGTCGTGGCGAAGCGGCATCTCCGACGAATGGAAGCATACCACTTCCCCCGTGGCCAGCACAGCGCAGCTATTGCCGATGGAGCCGGGGCCATAGCCGTTTGATATGAACGTGGCCGGCGCCGGCCCGTAGGTAGCGGCCCGGCCGTCGGTGTTCTTTCCCTCCCCACTCCAGCAATGGACAATGCCCGTTTCCTGTAGGCCGCACGTGTGCTGGTCCCCGGCGACGACGGTCACGTAGGGCCCGAAGCGCGCCCGCTCGGGCGCCAGGCTGGTGCGCGCGCCGATGCAGGTGGTCCGGTCGAAGTTGTCGGTGACGCACGTGTGGAATTGCCCCGCGGTGACATCCACGAACGTTCGCTCCGCCCAGGGCTTGTTGAGGAACGCCTCCGTCGGGGCCTTGACTCTGTTCGTCCAGGTCGAGCCCGCGCTGATGGGCAACAGAGCTTCTTCGGTTGCCTCCGCCAGCGTCGCCACATCGACCTGCTCAGGAGTCCGCATGGACGGCGCCTGGTCGGCGGCGTTGGAGCCCCAGCAGTTCAGATGCCCGACGCGGGTGACAACGCAGGTGTGGTGCGTGCCCGTTGCAAGGGCCACGGCGTCCGGGGTGAGCCGGTCTTCTGCCTGACCTTGGCCGTTGAAGCCCCAGCAGTACACTTGGCCTGTGACCAGCAGACCGCAGGTGTGCCAATCACCAGCGTCGAGGTCTACGAACGGCACGCCCGCCCGGGCCACCGACACGACGTCCTGCTCTAGCTGGCCGCGGTTGTTGTCACCCCAGCAGTGAATGTCGCCCGCCTCAAGCAGCGCGCACGTGTGTCGGGCGCCCGCCGCCACTGCAACGGCGTCCCCGCCGTCGTAAGCTTCTGCGGCGCCGAATGCCCGCAAGCCCCAGCACACCACGTTGCCGGATTCAAGCACGGCGCACGCGTGGTCGGGGCCCACTCCGACACCGACGGCGTTGTCGCCATTGTACCCGTCGGATTCACCGTGTACGGTGGATCCCCAACAGGATACGCTTCCCGCCACCGTCAGGACGCAGGTGTGGTCGCCGCCAGCCTCCAGCGTGGCGGGGTCCCTGGTCAGAGCGGGGAGTGATTCCAACTGCCCGTTGGCGGGGCTTGTCCCAAAGGCCAGGGAAGCTAAAAGGAATAATGCAACCAGAGCAAGAGAACCACCGCGAGCCATCCCGTAGGACACCCACTCGAGCATCATAAAGGGGCCGACGGCGGCGTCACTGGGCGCAGGCGGTTGCCTGCATGCACCCGCCTACGTGGGCGCGGGCCGCTTGCGAATCAGGTTGGTCCGCTCGAACGTCAGGACCTTGTCCCCACGCTGATCGACCACCTCGACGCTGGTGCGGATGATTCCGAGCGTCGGCTTGCTGCCGCTTTCGCGAAGCTCCTCCACCCGGCTCTGGGCGGTGATCGTGTCGCCGGGGTAGACGTCTTTGTGGAATTCGATGTCGCCGTACCCGAGAAGGGCCGTCGCCTGCTCCGACACGTCCTCGACGGTCATGCCGAGGCTGACATGGAAAACCAGCCACGGGCACACGATGACGTCCTCGTGTCCATGGGCCTTGGCGTACTCCAGGTTGAACCACAGGGGATTGTAGTTCATGGTCTGGGTGGCGAAGCCGATGGCCTCGTCGCGGGTGAACGTCTTGCCCCACTTGTGGCGCAGCACCATCCCCGGCTCGAACTCGTCCCAGTAGCGGCCCTTGGGGAGGGCACGTTCACGGATGTCCGTCATGCAGCACGCGGCGCACGGATGCGCGCTACTTGAACGCCTTAGTGGAGCCGCAGCGCGGCTTCGGTGGCCGGACCGTTGCGCCAACGGCTCACGAGCCCAGGAAGAATGGAGGAGGCAGAAAAGGCATGACTGCGCGTCGTCCTAGGCGCTGTCACTTTGGGCAAGGTTCGCCAGCAAATCCGCAAGCGCGTCGAAGGTGCCGCCTTTGATACACCGACCCGATGTTTGCGCCGTTCCAGTATTTACCCACAAATCGCAGGCGATCCAATGGTAATCGCCCATGCCCTCATCGCCGCAATTGCTCCACTCCTCGCCGTTTAGGTCGCCGTCGTCGGAGCAGAAGTAGCATTCCGTGTCAACGTTACCGATGCAGCGGTTTTCCTGCATTTGGATGCTTGTCGAGAATTCGATTGGATCGGCCTGGAGCAACAGAGCTTCTGGTGCCAGGGCCTGGGCCATCGGGGTCAGCATCAGGGCTGCCAGCGCAACCATGTACAGTGTTTGTTTCATGAACTCACCTGACCGGGAGAACCGATCGACCCATCATTGACCTCTAGGAAAAGAAGTCGTATAGTGGTTTATGGGGCCGTGGCCGGTTCCTGGCTGCCACAGGAGCCATCGGCCCGCGTAGGCAGGTAGGTTGCTGCCGTTTCCCACCCATCCACGACGCGCTAGGGCGTCGCTGTGGGCGGCCTTTGGCGCCGAGCCACGCATTCCATCCGCATTTTGAGCATGAAACCGTCCTCTATGCGCAACCCCCCCC
>JBFIJP010000305.1:0-5105 GCA_041600695.1 Thermoplasmatota archaeon
GCATGGGGGCCAAGGCCCGGTTGTGAGGGAAAATGCTTGCGGGCAGAACGTCCGATTGTTGACGGCCCCTCGGCCGGGGCCCAGCCAGCGGGCTCATGGGCCCAACCGTCTTGCCCGACGCCATGAACGTGAGCTGGCTCCCCACCCTCCAGCCGCTGGCCCAGTTGTATGCGGTGCCCAGGGGCCAGGCTCGCTTCAAGCGCTACTTGGCCTGGATGCAGGGGGGCACTGACGACGTGGTCCTGCCGGTGGCGCACGTGAACCCAATGGCGGGACCATCTGTCGCGAAAGCCGTTGGGGCTTGGCTGGATTCGGGGGCCGACGACCACGCAACGGGCGTCGCAGCGGCTGCCGCAGCCGAGTTGCCCACAGGCGACTGGCGGGCCGGCTTCTGCGTTTGTGACGAGTCGGGAGGTTGGACCGACCGGGCCACCACGGACGCGGCGATCCGTTTCGAGGACAAGGGGGCCCTGCGTCGGCGGCTTCTGGCAGTTCCATTGTGGGCGGGCGAGCAAGCCAGCCGGCAACTGGCGACGTGGCGGGTGCGGGGCGCCCTCTATCGTGCGGCGCATCAACAGGTCCACGGACTCCCCCGCCGCCTCGACGACCGCATCCTTCAGGAGGCCCGCGCGGCGGCGTTTGCCGGGGCGCCGGAGCGCGGCCAGGCCCGCGATGCCGAGGTGGTGCGCGCCCACCTGGACGCCAACGACGCGGCGACGAACCTCGCCGTCTTGTACGGGGATGGGGCCGCCCGCCGGCTCGGCTACCCGCCGAGGGGAGCCAGTCCGTTCGGCGGCCTGCTGGCCGCACGCGTGGTGTATCCCTACACCCGCGACCAGGCGGTCGCCGCGCTCGGGGCGGCCCGGGCTGCGTGACCGCCTACGTCGCCCCGCACGGCGCGTTGACCGACACGGAGACGGTGCCTTTGGGGAGGCAAAGCTTGGGGTCTGTGGTGTCGTATTCGCCGCGCCAGGCCTTGCGGGCAAGGGTGTCAATGCCGTCGAAGAGCAGTTCGAATTCGTCGCGGGTGTTGTAGATCCCGATGGTGGCGCGGCTGGCGCCGGGCAGGGGGAGGCTCTCGCCGCGGGCCAGGGCATCGGTCCAGAGGCTGGTGTCCTTGAGTCGCAGGAGCCGGTGCAGGAGCGGGTGGGCGCAGAAGCAGCCGTTCCTGGTGGCAATGCCGTATTCGTGGTTGAGGACGGCGGAGGCGAGTTCATGGCGAACGCCCGGGACGAGGAAGCTGAAGACGCCCACTTTTTCGTCTGCGGTCTTGGGGCCTAGCAGTTCGACGCCGTGGTCCTCGGCCAGCTCCCGGAATCGGCCGAGCGCGTAATTCGTGAGTTCGACCTCGTGGTCCCGGACGTTGTCCATACCGATCTTGGCGAGGAAACGCGTTGCTTCGGCGAAAGCCACAGCGCCCGGGACGTTGGGGGTGCCACCCATGTGCCGGTCGGGGCTCTTGGTGTAGAGTTCGCCGTCATCGCTGACCCAGTCGACGGTGCCGCCGCCGGGGATGTACGGGGTTGCGGCGTCGAGCAGGTCGCGGTCGCCCATCAGGAAGGCGCTGCCCAGCGGCGCGTACGACTTGTGGCCGGCGGCCGCCAGGAGGTCGATGTGTTCGGGGTGGTCCCCGGGTTTGACATCGATGGGCTTGTGGGCGTAGAGTTGGGCGGCATCGACGAGGATGCGGGCGCCGTGGTCGTGGGCGAGCCGGGCCAGCTTGCCCAGGTGGGGGGTGTAACCCGTCACGTTGCTGGCGCCGGTGACCGCAACGAGCTTGACATCGTGGCCGGCCAATTGGGATTCCACCTCATCCATGAGGAGGCGCCCCTGATCGTCCACGTCGGCGTACACGACGCCCCCCGGGCCGCCGCGTCGGCGGTGGGGGAGGTCGTTGCTGTGGTGCTCAATGCGCGTCGTCAGGGTCTTGCCGGGCACGTCGGCCATCACGTGAGCTGCCACATCCAGCGCCTGGGTGGTGTTCTGCACCATGACGAAGCACTTCTGGGCGGCATCGGCGCCGAGGAAGTCGGCGAAGACCTTGGGTGCCGCGTCGAATTCGTCGCTGCTTTCGAGGCTGAGGGTGTGGTTGCCGCGGTGGATGTTGGCGTAGCGGTTTTCCAGCAGACCCGTCACGGCGGCGATCACCTGCCGGGGTGCATGGGTGCTGGCGCCGTGGTCCATGAAGACCAGGGGCCGTTCGCCGTCAAGACATGGCACCTTGCGGTCCAGGATGGGGAAATCGGCGCGGATGCGCGCCAGGTCGAAGCTCATGGATCGACAGAGACACCCCACCGAAATAGGAGTGTGCCCGTCTTATGACGGGCCGGGCTCGTCTGGCTGGGGCCTCGCGCGGCTGGCCAGCGCCGGCAGCACCGCCCCCATCACTCGGTTCTCGCCGCCGCGCAGCCGCTCCTCGAACGCGCTACGGCCGATGCCCATGGCGGCGGCGAGCTGCGCCGTCGTCGTCTTCCGGGGGCTCTCGTAATAGCCGGCAGCCCAGGCAGCCGCCAGAGCCTCAGCCTGTCTGTCCGTCGGCGCCTCCAGGACAGGCAGGAGGCTCAGGTACAGCGCGGCCGCCTCGTGGCCGGCCATGTCATCCCGCCGAACCACTTGCGTGGGGTGGTCGCGGCGCAACTGATCCAACGCCGCCTGTTCGCCGCCGGGCCCGAACGCGATGGCGTCGAATTCCTCCCAGCCGGCCCTCACCCGCAGGGGCTGCAGCCACAGCAGATCTGCCTCCTCCAAGCGCCGGCTGAGGCTCGTCTTGGGGTCCACGGGAGGACGCCAAACCACCAGCGCCCCCTCCGGCAGGGGCAGGACCCGCACCGGGTTCAGATGCTCCTGGATGGCGTCGGCGAGGGCGTCGCCCATGACGCCGCGCACTGCCACGAACTCCACGCGGTGGCCGCTCCACACATTCAACTCAACGCGCGGGAAGCCGCGGCTCAAACGAGCCAGGGGGCAGTCGTGCTCGACGCGGAAAACGACGCGACGCAGGGCGGCCACAACCAGGCCACCAGTTGGGGGGCAAATAGACTGGCGAATCAGGCCCGGGTGATCTGGGCCCAGGTCTGCCGGCCCAGCTTCTCCTCATCGTCGCGAATCGTCAAGACCAGGCCGCGTCGGCGGCATTCCCGGTTCAGCCAGGAGGGGAAGTGGTAGGAACCGCCGCGCTTGGTGATGTGGGGGTAAAGCCACTTCTTGCCGTAGTAGGGCCAATCCCGCCGAGGCCACAGGTGCGCCTCGTAGAAGCTGGCCAAGAGCATGGAATCGTCGTGGGCCACCTTGACGAATTCATCCAGGGTGGTGCGAATCATGTCGCGGCTCGCGTGACTCCAGACGCTGCGGGCGATCACGAAATCCACTTTGGTGTCGAAAACAGATAGGCGGAAGTCGGTGCCGTGGTAGAAGCGAGGCTCCTTGCGCCGCACCTCCTCCTCACCCAGAAGGTGCTTGATCCCAGCGCGCAGCAATTCCTCGTCCGGCTCGATGCCGAGATAGCAGCCCCGATCTAGGTTGGGAATCAGCGCAGAACCCAGGCGCAGCATGCCACACCCCAGATCCAGCACCACCGAATCCCGGCGCAATCCCGCCTGGGTCAGAAGGTCCAATGCCTGTTGCCGGACGGCAAACCATCGATCGTAGGGGCCAACCCGATAGCCGGCCTCGTAGAGCGCCTCCACCCGCTGCTTGAGGTCGCCTCCACCCTTCGCGGGTAGGTCCGGCCGGCTCCGGTCGTGTTCGGCCACGAAGCGGATGTCGCCGCCAACGGCCGGGTCTGCGGGGTTCACCAAGACGGCTTGGTGCCCATTGTATAAGGTAACTTGGTCGAGCTTCGGCCATGTTCCGTCAGGCCGGCAGAATCTTGACACAAGGGGCCGCTGCCCGCTCGTGGACCGGTACGAATTGTGGTTCAACCTCAAGCCAAACGTGACCGATATGGAGTTTGCCGATGCGTTTGAGGGGCTGGCAGCCCACCTCAAGAAGGACGGGCTCATCCAGGCGGCCTTCCTGGCGCGCCGCAAGCTGGGCTTCGGCCCGCCGGAGTTGGGCGAATTCTGGGCCAGCCTGCATGTGGAGAACCTGGAGCAGCTCGACCGGGCTTTCCAGACGATGGCTGGCCGCCACCCGGAAGCTCATCGGGCCCACGCGGCGGTGTTTGGCCGGGTCAAGGACCTGCGGACCGCTCTGTACCGCGACTTCCCCGATCCCAGCCGTCGGCGCCAGTCGCCGCTTGGCCGCAGCCCGGAGATGATCTGACATCGGGGCTCCGGTCCCGTTGGCCAAGACTCAAACGCCGTGGCGCCGCTGCGCCAGCATGCGCCTGGGCCTGCTGGCGTTGCTGGTTGTGATGCCCATCTCCGGTTGCTTTGGGGACGACCCGGAGAGTCAGAAGGACCCACCCCCCGGGGTGCGGCTGCTGGGCTGCCCCGCTTTCGAAACCACGGGGCGGGGCGTGGCGCTCGGAGTCCACGCCGCCCTACTGGAGCCTCCTGCCAACCGGTCCGTTGGTTATCGGGAGCTGGTTCCTTCAGCGGGCCTCAGTGCCAACGTCACAGGCCTGCCGGCGGCGTGGACGAATGCCAGCATGAGCTGGATTCACCATGGACCCCTGGATGGCCTTGGGCGGTCATCGCCTTCCGTGGCCGCCGACGGCTGGGTGCGCCTGGAGGCGGGCCTGCAGGAGTCCCGGCTGGATGGCGAGTTCCCGGCGGGAGTCAAGGCCCCAGCCATCTCCAAGTACGTTGCCGAGTGGTTGCTTGCCCGCTTCGAGTTGGAGGCGGAGGAAGCGGATGCCGTGGCGCTCGACTTTGTAGCAACCCGCACGGCCGCTGCTCCTCGCAGCAGTCGGCAGGCCGAGGCAAACACGTTTCGGCATGTTTGGAGCCCGGGGACATTCGACTTGGCGTTGGACGGCAACGAGACCATCACGGCGCCCGAGCCGCGCCTGCGGCAGGTGCGTGTGGATGACGATATCGTACGATTCTCGTTGGAGGGACGGTCACTCACTTGGGTGCCGGGCGACCGGGTGGTGATGTTGCTGGTCGACCCCGAGGATCAGGCAGCACTGCGCGTGGAGGGACTGCGGCCGCCCACCAGCA
>JBFIJP010000306.1:0-5076 GCA_041600695.1 Thermoplasmatota archaeon
GCGTACGAGGGCCAGATCTTCGGTCAGTACGCCACGGCGGGATTGGGCCGCGGCGAACCCGCCTCGACCTACTTCCAGGAGCGCGACTACCGGCAGCGGATTCTGGACAATTACAAGGGCAGTGTCTTCCTGATTCACGGCTTGCAGGACTGGAACGTGGACCCCCATGCGGCGATTCCGTTCAACCTGCAACTGCGCGCCGCCGGCCTGGAGGTTAAGGAGTGGTACGGGCAATGGAACCACACGACGCCCGACGGCTTGTGCGCCGCCAACGTCCCGGATTGGGCCGTGATGCCCTGCCGGCTAGACTACGGCGACGTGTTGTACCGGTGGTTTGAGAAGTACCTCAAGGGCAACGACACCATGGACACGGGCCCGGCCGTGCAAGTTCAGGACAATCTTGGTGTCTGGCGCAACGCGGAGTCCTTCCCGCCGGCCGATGCCCAGTGGCAGGAGCTTCGGGTGGGCGCCAACGGGGCGCTGGGCGACAATGCCACCGCCGGGGATGTGCTGCTGCCGACGCCCAGCCAGGGCGATGTCAAGGTGCATGTTGCCGTGAGTGACCCCTTCGAGGACGGACTCCACTTCTCCGGATTGCCCCAACTGCACGTGCCTTTCAGCGGAGCCGGCACCGGCGGCCACATCGCGGCATGGCTCTTCGACATCGACCCGTCCGACCGCGTTCGTGCTCCAAGGATGGCCCCGCAGGCGCGGGCGGAGGACATGAACCGTACCGAGTGGGTGCCCAAAGGGGTCCCCATCGTGGGCCATGCCCAGATGAACCTGCGCTACTACGCCGGCGGCGAAACCCAGCAGACCGTGGTTCCCGGCCAGCGCTACGTGGCCGCCATCGAATTCGAGCCGCTGGACGTTCACATCCCCGCAGGCCACCGCTTGGGTCTCTGGGTGTTCCAATACCACTACCCCGATCGGCAGGATGCCTCCACCCCGGGCGAGGTGACCTTGCATCTGGACGAGGGCGCGATCCTGCGGCTTCCAGCCATCGATCTTGACCCGCGAACCGCGTTCCCGGTGCCAGGCGCTCGGTTCCCGGACAGCACGTACATTCCAGAGATGTATGTCCCCGTGCCGATCCTGGCTGGTGTCGATGCTGCCGAGCCCGTGGCCGTCAACGCGGCCCAGGTCGCCGGCGTGGCGGCCGAAGTGATCGGCCCCGGCGTGGCAGGGGCAGGCGCCGCCGATCCAGGCCCCGCTCCTGACCCAGATTGCCCCCTGCCCGCGGCTGCCGTTGGACTGTGTGAGTTGCCATGAGGCCCGAATACGCCCGCGGTGCAGCGGTCATGGCGACCTGCGTGCTTGCCCTCTGCGCCGTCGCACTGCTGGCTACGTGGTTCGAATACGACTTCAGTTCGGGTCGCAAGACGGCGCCCGACGGACCCTACAACATGGAGGGCAACGGCGTCATCCGGCACTCCCTGACCATCGGCGCCAGCGGGTGGGATGGGGACACGGAGCCAAGCGACCTCGACAAGGCCAACTTGGCCGTTATGATTGGAACGGCGGGCACCGCCGCCACGGCCCTGCTTAGCATGCTGGTGATTCTGGGCGAGGTCCCAGGCATCCACGCCCTGATCAACCGTCGGCGCAGCCTCGCCTGCATCGCGGCGGCCATCGTCGTGGCACTGACGGCGGCTGCCGCCACCTTCATCCTTCTGCCTGCCAGCATGGCAGGCCACGGGATCACCTCACCCTTCACTGCCAGGCTCGACGAACCGGACGGCTACACCCACGGCCAGTTGACCTACGGGTGGTACGCCATGGCCCTAACGCCTCTCCTGCTCGGTGGCGCGGCCCTCTTCAAGTTCCAGGCCGGCGCAGACGGCTTGTCCGTCGTCGAAGAACTCGCACAGGGAGGTGAGGCTTGAACCGCCTGCGGCTCGTGGCCCTGGGACTGGCGCTGGCGCTAGCCATTCCACTGGTGGCGGCCCAGCAGGGGGCCTACTACGATGTGGATGGCGTCAGCTACTACTACGCCGTGGGCCACCCCGCCACCGTGGACGCCACCTGGAATCGCGACGGGCAGCAGGTGCCCGCCGACTTCATGGGCTGCACTTGGGCCAAGACGCGACCCGACAAGGGCCTGGGGCGTGTCAACACCATCGGCTTGCTCCACGGCCGTGAATTTGCCAGCGATTTCACCAATCTCTTCGGCGGCGAGGGCGCTGCCGGCGGGATCGTACGCAACACCGTCATTGACGGCGACTTCCACGGCGACGGCGCGCAGCATCCCGCCGTCCGGGCTACCATGGCCGCCTGGGGCAATGTCACCGTCCGGGTGGACGATCTGAATTTCTTCGACCCTGCAACCGGACGCTCGACCTTCGCCGGCGAGTGGTTCGTCACCGAAGAAGGATACCACAGCCCGGCTGGCCCCGCAACAGCGGGCGCCAAGCCAGCCGATCTTTCCCGCACGGCCGCCTCCGAGGACGGCGACTGGGAGATGCACCTGCGCATCCGCAGCCTCCCCGGCGCGGCCCAACAGGAAGATCATGTGGACGAGATCACCCGGCCGGAGGGGCTGGTTCCCTGGTTCGCACCCGATGAGGGATACCGGGAAGCCTTCGTCTTTCGCAACGTCCGCTTCGGCGGCGAAGGCCAGCTGGAGGTGGCAGCCAGCAGCCTAGCCGCGCCTGGCGACAACGATCTGGATGTCATCCTGTACGCCCCCAATGGTACCGTGCTCTTTGAGGAAGGCCTTACCCCATCGATCCTGGGATCCGCACAGGCAGGCTTCGATTTCCCCCTCGACGCGCTGGGGGATTACATCGTAGAAATTCAAGGCCAACTGAGCGCAAGCCAATACTCATTAACATTCACCCAGCAAACACCGGCCACCTTCGATCTCAATCTTGTTTGGGAAGAAATCGTTCCCGGCTACGCCGGAATCCAGGAGAAGAGCGCCTGCGAGGCGATCGTTCGGGCAGACTCCGTTACGGGACTCGTGCCGCCACGGCCCGTGCCGCCCCAATTCCAGTGGCTCGTGACAACACTCACGCTGCTAGCTTCCCTGACGACGGTCGTGGTGGCCACCAGCCTTGTGGTCGCCACCCGCGCCACAGCCAAACTCCGCAGCCGCGTGGCGGACCGGCGGTGAGGGGGCAGGAAGATGCTTGCGTCGACACCCCTGGCC
Source organism: Thermoplasmatota archaeon (assembly GCA_041600695.1). Lineage (GTDB taxonomy): Archaea > Thermoplasmatota > E2 > JACPAO01 > JAHFTW01 > JBFJVP01. The sequence continues at coordinate 3,152 of JBFIJP010000306.1, forward strand.
GAGATGGCGGCCGACGGGCGGGGCCCGGCGACGAGCCGCTGGTCGTCGTCGCGAGCCTTGAACGCGTACAGACCCGGGAGCCGGTAACGCCGCCTACCCCTTGATCTGGCCCGTGCCGCCGCAGTGCTTGGTCGGGCTTCCGATCTTGGCCGCGGGCCGGCCATTGATACGGACAGACGCGTCGCCCCCGGTGATGGTGTAAGTGTTGGGGCCGCAGCAGGCCGCGTGGGTGCCGGTGTCGCCGACGCGGGCGGCGGGCTTGCCGTTGACCATGACGTTGGGGCTTCCGGTCTGGATGGGACCAACGGTTGCGTGGGGGCATGCCGGGCAGCCGTGGGCGTCGGCGGGGCATTCGGCGAGTGAGCCGAGGCTGGCGTAACCGGCTGGCGCGACGGCGCTGACGGCGTATTCTTTGCTGATGGCGACGCCCTTTGACTTGTAGGTGAGCTTGATCACGTTGCCTCCCGCGCCGGCAAAACTGGGCCGGCTGCGAGCGCCTTTGGCGGGGCTGAAGCTGCCCGAGCCACTCCATTCGACCTTGTCGGAAACGTCCCGCTCACGGTCGGTGCCGGGATTGAGAACGCAGCGGGCGGCAAACACCCAGCCCGTCGTGAACACGCTGGGGCTGTAGCCGGCGGGGTGGCGCAGATCCAGGAAAATGGCCCCGCCGTCCTGTTGCTCGCCCTCCTCATCGACCGCGGAGCCGCCAAGGGCGGCCGCGATGGCCCCGGACAGGAGCGCGGCGGCGCCGTGGTGGGTGGCCTCGAAAGCGGGGTCAGCCTGGGCCAGCAGATCGCTCCAGCCGCCCGGCAGGCGCAGGGGCACGAGCAACAGCGCCGCGGCACCGGCGGCGCCCGCTCCAGCCGCCAGGCTCCCGCTGGCAAGGCGAGGGGCCACGAGGAGGGCGACGACGCCGGCGAGGGCCACGTAGAACCCCACGCGGAGGTTGCCGAACCCCAGTTCGACGCCGCCGCCCGTCACCAGGCTCCCGATGAGGGGGGATGCCAGGTAGAGGCCGAAGCCGGCCAGCAAGGCGATCTTGTTGAAGGTCCGCCGCGGCGACCAGAGGCCCCAGAACATCAGGGCCATGGCGGCCAGCACGACCACGGGGATGCCGGGGAACGGGTCGAACGCCTGGGCGCTCCACAGGTTCGACGGCTTGGCGATGACGATGCTCGCGTACTTCACCAGGGTATCCGGCGAGTGGCCGCTGGGCAGGGCATGAAACGACGCGATGGGCAGGAAGAACACCATCGCCGCCAGCAAGCGCCCCACGGCGGGGACCGTCTGCGCCCACAGCCCTGGCGGCGCGAAGGCCATCTTCATGCCCGTGCGCCGGTGCCACAGGTAGAATCCCACCAAGGACGCAAGCACCAGGCCCCACACGCCACCAAGGAACGTGCCGAGGACGCCCCCGACCACGGCCGCCGACGCGGCTGGGCGGTAGGGAAGCTGCCGCAGCCACGCGAGGGCTTTCTGCGCCAGGGACCAGGCGCCCTGCCCACTCGCATTCTCCTCCGCCACGCATGGCTCTTGTTGGCACGGCGTCTTACCGAGGACGGCCGGTGGCGTGGGCCGAGCGCCCGCCGTGGGGCCTCGGCTGGTCTCCCGCGGCTGGACCTTGCGGCTGATGCGGCGTCGGCGGTCCATGGCGCAGGGGCCCCGCCGCGTGCCCCCACGAGGTCAACCCCGACATGGACGCTAGTGTAGTGTGGTCTTTATTCAGCCACGAATAGGCAAGGCCTTATTGGGTGGCTTGATGGGGTTTCGTGCGGAATCCGGCTGAGATCATACTCGCGCCTCGGCAGCGCCAGGAACTGCAATCCTGGCGTCGAAGTGGGACGATTGCGGCACGTTTGGCCCAACGTGCCGACATTGTTCTCCGGTGCGCTGACGGCGAGCGAAACACCGAGATTGCCGAGGCA
>JBFIJP010000307.1:0-5073 GCA_041600695.1 Thermoplasmatota archaeon
CCTCCAACCGATCTAGGAAGGCCTGCGCCGACCGGCGATCGCCGGTCACGCCCGGAATCGCAGGCTCGCGCGAGAAGGCGAGCCACGTGACCAGGGGCCGAACGTCGGGGCCGTAGAAGCCAAGATCCGTGGCCGCGCGCAGCACCCCACGCGCCTGCCCGCGGGCCACCAACGCCCCGTTGCTGCCGATGAAACGCCCATGTGGCCGGTCCTGGAGGTCGGCCGCGGCGCCCACCAGTGCCAGCGGCAGGTGCTCCTCGTTGGCCTCATTCATGGCGCGGGCCACCAGGTACGTCGCCCCCGCCCCCGACACCTCCGTGTGGCCATCCAGGCCATCCAGCATCGGGTTCACGTGGGCAAACGACTCCGCCCCGTCCGCATCCAACTGGTGATGGTCACAGACCAGCTTCGCCACATCGGGAAACTGGTTGTGGGCGGCCGAACCCAGATCGCAGAACCACAAGGCGCCGTCGGCGGCCCGGACCTGGTCGATATGCACCTGGTCGAGGGACTTGACCGGCAGCACCTCGTGGTGGATGCCGGCACGCTCCAGGGTTGCCTGCGCGATGGCCCCGGCCGCCACCCCGTCGGCATCAATGTGGCAAACAACCGTAACCCGATCGCGCCCCTCCAGCCACCTGGCTGCGGCTTCGGCGCGCCGTGCGAGTGCCGGGTGAACGGCTTCGACCACGCTCCGCCAGGCCCGAGCGCCTTCAAGAACGGCCCGGCCGCGCCCGCAGCGTCGCGCGTACCCTTTATAGCGAATCGGAACCAATGGTGGGAGCATGGGCGTGCGGCTTGTCCAACTCATGTTGGTGGCCCTCATCGTAGCGGTCCCCGCGGCAGCCCAGCCGCCCCTGCGGCCAGAGATCATCGGGCAGTTCATTGACCTCGAGATGTCCGTGGACCCGCCCGAGCAGGACATCGTGCGGGGCGAAACCGTGACGTTCAACGTCACGGTGCGCAACCGGGCGCCCAACCCCGAGCCTTCGCGCATCGAGGCGACGGTCGTCCCGCCTGACGAGGCCTGGCGCGCAGATCTGGATGTCTCGACCTTTGAACTCACCGGCGGCCAGGCGCGCACGATCCAATTGTCGGTAACGGCGCTGCAAGACCTTGAAGTCGAGGCCTTCAGCGTACAGGTCTACGTGATTGCCACCTACCCGGCCGAGGGAGCCGTCAACCAGGTGCAGGCACGCCAGGACGCCGAGGCCAACTTGGTCCTGCAGGAGAACTTCCTGGAGTCCTTCGCCATCGATGCTGGCGTCGCCCTGTGGGTGGTCCTCGGGATCCTCATTGGCGGATTGGCAGCAGGTCTCACCGTGCTCTGGTTCCAGCGGGACCGCCTAGCCATCCGCTCGGATTGCGCCGACACGGAAGCCCAACCCGGGTCGGTGGTGAGCCTGCCCTTCACGCTGCGCAACCGCGGGCGCCGCGCCGAGACCGTCGAATTGGCCGCCAATCCGTTGCCGCCAGGCTGGCACCTGCAATTCGACTCGGACCACTTCCGCGTCCCCGGCCGGGCCATCGTGGAACGTGAAATCCTCGTAACGGTCCCGACCAACGCGGCCGCACGCACCCAAGTCTCGGTGGCTGCCCAGAGTGGCGAGCGCGATGAGGCCGCCGTGTTGGACCTGATCGTCCGGCGGGCGCCCTAAGCGTAGCCCACGCGGCGGGGTTTTAGGACGGGACCTTACATGGCCCCATCATGGTCCACGCGCGTGGTGTGCTCGCCGGCTTCCTGGTTTTCCTCCTCGCGGGGGTTGTAGCGCCCGCCGAGGCGCAGCTGCCGTCGCAATTCCTCGAAGTCGAGGTTACCTGGGAATCGACGGGCATTGAGCGCGATGGCAGGGTCGGGACGTTCGACGTGACCGTCACCAACCCCACCCAGAGTCCATTCCCGGCCACGGTCACGCTGAACGTCAGTGCGCCGCCGCCCGGCTGGACCGCCAGCCTGGCCGAAACCGTCTTTGAGGTGACGGGCGGCCAATCGGCCACCACGGTGTTGACGCTTGAGGCGGCTGAGGACGTGGAAGAAACCGACATCGCCGTCACGCTGACGGCGGTGGCCGTGTACGCATCCCCCATCCCGGGCGTGCCGAGTTCGCCGCCGGCAACCGACACCACCGAAGTCACGTATGGCTTCGAGCGTGATTTCCTTGCTGCCTTTGAGAACCAGATCGGTATACCGTTCTGGGCGGTTGTCATCGTCGTCATTGCGCTGCTCGCCGTGATCGTCCTGCTCTTGATGCGCCGTGGCTCGCCCCTCCAGTTGGCGGCCGACGACGAACTCCTCCAGGTGCCCGCGGGCAGTCTTGCGGTGATTCCCGTGCGGGTCCACAACCCCAGCGGGAAGGCGGCGACGGCCAACCTTGAGGTGTCTGGCGTTCCCGACGGGTGGGATGTCGAACTGGAGCACGGATCCGTTGAACTGCCCCCGCGCCAGAGCGCGGTCGTCCAGGTTCGTGCCCACGTCCCTGCGGATGCCCGCGGCGGTGTGCGTGAGATGGCCGTCACTGCTGGCCGGCAGAGCGGGGTCGAGGATGTGCGTGCCCCCGTGTCCGTGGAGGTCCGTGCGGCGCCCCCCAAGGCGCCGGCCCCGCCGGCTGTAGCTCCGGTGGCGGCCCCGGCAGCCCCCGTCACTCCGGCAGCCCCACCCGCCAAGGCAGCCACGAAGACAACCGCGGAGGTCGTTCCGAAGGCCGCCACCAAGGCCGCCCGCAAGCCGGCTGCCAAGAAACCTGCAAGCAAGCCCGCCAAGCGCGCCGTGAAGGCCCCGGCAGAATCCAAGGCCAAGGCTGAGGGAACCCTGGCGGCCGCCGCGCCCACCTACAGCGACTACAACGGCCAATCCCTCCCCGTTGAGGAGATCGAGGGCATCGGCCCGGTGTACGGCGAGCGGCTGCGAGAGGCGGGCATCCGCACCACCGCGCGCCTCTGCTACGAAGGCGCCGACCACGTGGCAAAGGTCGCCCAGGTGCCGGTGAAGACGGCCGAGCAGTGGAAGGCCATGGTGCAGTTGATGAAAGTCAAGGGGGTTGGTCCCCAGTACGCGGAGGCCCTGGCACGCGCCGGCGTGCGCGACATCGACGCCCTCAAGCGGCGCAAGGCAGACCGCATCGCCAGCCAGGTGACCACTTACCTGGATGGGCTTGGCAACAACGTCCTCGGCACCGCCGTGACGACCAAGCGCGTGGAAGCCTGGCAAGAGGCGGCCAAGTCGATGCGCAAGACGCGCCAGCCGATTCCCGCACAGTAGCGGGCGCGACGGCCAAGGCCGCGGCCGGGAGCGCCCCCGATCGGGTGGCCTGCTTATGTGGGGGAGCCAGCATCGAGCCGCCGTTCATGGACCCGACTCTGGCGAAGATGCTCGACTTGAGGTACTTCCACGACAATGGCTGGCAGCGCAAGATGTGCCCGACGTGCAAGGATCCCTTCTGGACGCTGGACGCCGGGCGGACCTTGTGCGGCGATTCGACGTGCGAGGAGTACCAGTTCCTGGGCAACCCGCTGACGGACAACCCCATGGGTCTGGCCGAGATGCGCGAGGCGTTCCTTTCCTACTGGGAAGGCCTGGGCCACGGCCGCGTGGCGCGCAATCCGGTTGTGGCGCGCTGGCGCGACGACATCTACCTCAACATCGCGAGTATCGCCAATTACCAGCCGCACGTAACCAGCGGCGAGGTGCCGCCGCCAGCGAACCCGCTGGTGGTCAGCCAGCCGTGCATCCGTCTCAACGACCTGGCCAACATTGGCCGCTCCGGCCGGCACTTTGCCTGCTTCGAGATGATGGGCCACCATGCCTTCAACTCGGAGGCGTGGGGGGAGTACTACTGGACGGAGGAGTGCGTCGCCAACGGCCATGCGTTCCTGACCGACGTGCTGGGCCTCGATGGAACCCGCATCACGTACAAGGAATCCACGTGGAACGGCGGCGGCAACGCAGGCCCCTGCGTGGAGGTCTTCGCCGGCGGCCTTGAAGTGGCCACGCTGGTGTTCATGTGCCTGGAGGAGTGCGACGAGGGCGAGCCCGGGGCCGACTACAAGATCAAGGGCGACTGGTACAAGATGATGGATTTGCGCATCATTGACACCGGTTGGGGACTGGAGCGTCTGGCGTGGGCGAGCACCGGCACGCCGACAGCGTACGACACGGTCTTCCCCCAAGCCATCGCTCGCATCAAGGAACTTGCCAGCGTCCCGATCGCGGACGACCCGCGCAGCCAGAAGCTGGTGGAAATGCACGCCCGCGTGCAGGGTGTCCTGAACCTGGACATCGGCACCAAGCTCGACGGCCTGCGCGAAGAAGTGGTGCGGCGCATGGCGGACAACGGCATCGAGACCACCGCCGAGGAACTGGAGCGTGTCATGGGGCCCATCGAGGCCATGTACGCCCTCTGCGACCACCTGCGCTGCCTGAGCTTCATGGTCGGCGACGGCATCGTGCCGTCGAACGTCAAGGCCGGCTACCTCATGCGCCTGGTGTTCCGCCGGGCATTCCGATTCATGACCCAGTTGGGCGTCACCGCCCCGCTGAGCGATCTCCTGGCGTGGAACCTGGAGCAGATGCTGGACCAGTTCCCCGAGTTCGCTGATGCCATTGCCCGCGCCCGCGAAATCGCGGACCTAGAGTTGGAGCGCTACCAGGAGAACCGTGAGCGCGGCCTGCGCCTCGTGGAGCGCATCCTGCAAAAGAAGACGGAGCTGACCGTCGACGACTTGGTCGAATTGTACGACACCCACGGCCTGGGCCCCCATGCGGTAGCCGAGGCGGCGGCCAAGAAGGGCGTCACAGTGGATGTGCCGGACACCTTCGACATGATCGTGGCCGAGCGCCACTCCAAGAACAAGAAGGAGAAGCTGAAGCGGCTGGTGCCCGCGGAGGTCCCCGCCACCAAGCGCATCTTCTACGAGGACGACGGCCAGTGGCAACGCGAATTCGAGGCGACGGTGACCTGGGTGGGCCAGCACGGCGACCACACCGTCCTCACGCTGGACGAATCCTGCTTCTTCCACGACACCGGTGGTCAGCCCGGCGACCAGGGCATCCTCAAGGGCCCCGACGGTGACATC